>DASWTR010000343.1:0-11970 GCA_036402035.1 Sphingomicrobium sp. | reverse complement strand
CTCGAGCGTCATGGCGGACAATCTCCGCCGCCGGTCGACCCGCCGCGCCTCTTACCATGTGCCCTACGATCCCGAATTGCACGGCGGCGATGAGGAATTTGATCCGGAGCGCGTCTTAAGCGGAAAGGAAGAACTGAATGCTGCGACCGCGGCCCTTTTGGCGCTGCCCGAACGTACGCGGACCGTATTCATCCTTTGCCGGCTCGAAGGACACCGGCAGCGGGACGTCGCCGGGCAGCTCGGGATCTCGGTGAGTGCAGTCGAGAAGCATATGGTGAAGGCAATTCAGCATCTGGCCCAGGAGTTGGAAACACGGTGATCCGCGAGGCCCTCACTTTCGAGAAACTTCGATCGCTTCCTCGCGGCGAGGCCGCTGCGCTGTTCATCGCGCGCAGGGCCGAGGGGCTGACGCCGAGCGAAGCGGAATTGTTGAACCAGTGGCTGGGAGATGGCGAGCTCAATCGGCGGGAATTCGAGCGCGCCGAGCGCGCTTGGAACATCTTCGATGATTCCGGCGACCACGAGCTATTGGCGGCGATGCGCAGCCATGCGTTGGCTTCGGGCAGGCGCAGTTTCCAGTGGCCTCGGCTTGCGGCGGCCGCCGCCGCGTTTATGATCTTGCTCAGCGCCGGCTTGATGCTGTTGACGTTCGAGCGCGAGCAACCTCCATCGCAGCAGCATCAACCGCCGATCCAATATGCTTCGGTTCGCGGCGAGGTGAAGGTCTTTCAGCTGCCTGACGGAAGCAGCATGACGCTCGATGCCGACAGCGCCGCAACAGGCCGGTTTACCGAGGGCGAGCGAACGGTGGAGCTCACCCGCGGCAGGGCCTATTTCGCGGTCCTTCCCGACACTGCCCGCCCGTTCGCCGTCACTGCGGCGGACCGCCGGGTGGTGGCGATCGGGACCAGGTTTGACGTGGGATTGGCGGCGAGAGCGTTGACGGTGACGTTGCTCGAAGGACGGGTCAGCGTCGGGCCAAAGGACGGATCGCAGAGGCCAATCGTCCTGGAACCAGGCCAGCAGTTCGTGGAGTCCAACTCCAGGGCCCGGATCGTCAGGGTCGAACTTTCGGGCAGCGGCTCTCCCGATTGGAGCAATGGCCTTGTCTCCTTCAACGATCAGCCGCTGGCCGAAGCGGTCGAGATTATGAACCGCTATTCGCAAGACCGCATCATCATCCGCGATTCAAGCGTTGCAGGCCTCAGGATATCGGGTCAGTTCCGCGCCGGCGACGCAGACCGATTTGCGGAGGCGCTGGGCGAGTTGCACGAGGTGCGGGCCGTGCGCCGCCCCGGCGAAATCGAACTCGTGCCAGCCGGCTGACAATCTTTCAGGCGGCGTTGAGGGTTTTCGGTCCGCTTGCGTCTTTAGGGGCGCAAGGAAGTGGAAACCGCTACATGACCCAGACCTTCTTCGCCCAGCACGCGCCTTCACCGCAGGCGGCCATTTCCATGACGAGCAGCGCTGCTGGTGAAGCCGACGCGCCGGCGCTGGTACACATCGTCGACCCTGACAAAGGCGCGAGGCAAGCGCTTTCCGGAGTGCTTCGCGCAGCCAGGCTCTTCACGCAGGGTTATGCCAGCCTCGGCGAGCTTCTCGCCGCTTCTCCGCTCGATCGGCCGGGCTGCCTCATCATCGATAGCGGCGTCCCGCTGGTCAGCCTGCTCGAGCTTGGCGACCAGCTTTGGAGGGACGCGCCGCAGCATCCGATCGTCATCATGGGCGTGCGTCTGGACGTCTCGATGGCTGTCCGGGCCATGAAGTCCGGGGTGACTGACCTCTTGCAGAAGCCGCTCAAGGAGCAAGAGGCGCTCGACGCGGTCGAGGCGGCTCTTTCCCTGGATTTCGCAAGGCGGCAAAAGGCAATGCGCCTGGCCGAGATTCGTGCTCGTTTTTCGACGCTGAGCAACCGCGAACGGCAGGTCCTGGCGCTGGTCACCGCCGGCAGGCTCAACAAGCAGGTCGCTTGGGACCTTGGCCTCAGCGAGATCACGGTCAAGGTTCATCGCGGCCGCGCGATGCGCAAGATGGGCGCCCGAACCCTGGTCGACTTGGTGCGAATGGCCGACGCAATGGGTTTCAATAGCTGCCCTATCGGTGGTCGGGCCTGAGCAGAGCACGCCGAACAGATCGGAGCCATTGTTCGGGAATAACTAGCGGATTGGGCCAGGTGGACGCTCAGGAAGGCCACAGTAGTTTGGCTGGCCACCTATTGCTGAGCGAGGCCCGACTTCCTAGGCGCGCAGCGGGCTCAGGGCGACGAACCCTAAGATCGAAGAAAATCATAAATGGTGCCCAATTTGGGACCCACGCCTCCCTTTGGGCCGAATAATGAGGGTACATTTGAGGGTATCTGGGCTAAGAAAAAATTCGATAAGTAGTTGCATTCAAATGGAAATATGATTTTCGCGGGTCCTCTCCTGCCGGGATTCGTTGGAGCGCCTCTTGGAAGCGTGCTGAGCGGCTGAAATGCGCCCATTGCAGACGTTGGACCGGCGACGGCGAAGCACCAATTCCGGTCGTCTTCGGATGGCGTTTGCTCGCCCAGCCTACCTTGCATACTCGGCTGTTTGTCGCTGCGGGAGTTGCCGGCTCGGGGCTGACCGATCAGGGGCCTCAGCCGCCGCTCATCTCGGGCCATTTGCCGGTAGGACATGGGATGCGCGCTGGGCGATTACAAAATCGAACTTATTGTCGCACACAATGGATCGTCCACCGACATCAAGCCGACGTTGGGGCTGAATCTGGCCTCATCATGAAAAGGCCCGGTTGAACACGCCGATTACCCGCGCCAGGCTGCAAGTGTCCAACATCGAGGACGAAAAAGGTCTGCACAGGAAATCGCGATGAAGTTGACGCTGTACAAACATTCGCGGTCTATTACGGCGCGCCAAGATGGTTTCCTTCAGATGGCAATCATCCTGAGTCGCGTCGGCGGAGCCACAATGAAGCGCAAGAAACGCTTGTCAGCCGCGGCATTGACGTTGGCCTCGCTCCTGCCGTTCTCGAGTGCCGTCCAAGGGCAGGGCTTTTCCGTCAGTCGCCTCAAGCAGGATACGCAGATTATCAGCAGCGACACCTTCGAAGGCCGGGCACCGCTCACATCCGGCGAAGACAAGACCGTTGCCTATATTGCCAACGCTATGAAGCAAATTGGCCTCGAACCTGGAGCGGGCGCCGGTTATCTGCAGGCCGTGCCGATCGTCCAGATCCAGACGCTGACGGATCCAGCACCGCAATTCTCCGTCACGAGTCCGGCCGGCGGGATCAGCTTCAAGTATCAGGAGGAGGTCACCCTCAACGCTGCCCGTGGCACGGAGGGTGTTAACCTGACCGGTTCGCAGATCGTATTTGTCGGCCATGGCATCAACGCGCCCGAGCGACACTGGAACGATTACGCCGGCATCGATGTGCGGGGTAAGACCGTTCTCGTCCTGATCAATGACCCTGACTGGCGAAACCCGACGACCGAGGGTCAATTCGCAGGCAAGGCCATGACCTATTATGGCCGCTATGACTATAAATTCGAGGAGGCCGCGCGCCAGGGAGCGGCGGCGGCGATCGTCATTCACAGCGATGCCGCTGCTGGCTACCCCTTCTCGGTTCCGGCCTCGAGCCTGGCCGCGGCGACGGGCGCGCTCGATGACGCTGAGGAGGGCTCCAATCAACTACAGGTCCGCTCCTGGATCGCGCATTCCGCGGCCAAGAGGCTGGTTGAGTTGGCTGGGCATAAGCTCGCCGACCTCGAACTTGCCGCCGCAACGCCTGGTTTCACGGCTCGCGCGTTGGACGTCGAGGCGAGATTTGCCTTCAAGGTTCGATCGAAGCGAGGCGTATCCAACAATGTGATCGGACTGCTCCCCGGCAGTAAGCGGCCGGATGAATATGTCATCTATACCGCACATTGGGACCATCTCGGCCGCTGCCCCCCGGATGAGACAGGCGACGACATCTGCAACGGTGCCATCGACAATGCAGTGGGAGTCGCCGGACTGTTGGAGCTCGCGCGCGCCTTTCGGCAGAACGGCCCGCCTGAGCGCTCTATCCTGTTTCTTTCGACCACAGGGGAAGAGCAGGGGTTCCTCGGCTCGAAATATTATGTTCGGAACCCAGTTCGGCCGCTGGCCAAAACCGTCGCCCAGATTGACCTCGATCCGTTGAATTTCATGTTTGGCGCCACGCGAGATATCGGACTGATTGCCGACCAGACCGAGCTTGCCGCCACCGTTCGCTTGGTTGCGGCCTCCCAGAACCGGATCGTCACTCCAGATCCGGCACCCGAGCAGGGCAATAGGTTCCGCTCAGACACGTTGAGCTTTGCTAGGGGTGGAGTTCCCGTGGTTCTCGTCAGCGCGGGTCTGGATGTCATCGGAAAGCCTTCAGGGTCGGGCCAGCGCTCACTCGATCTCTACAACGAGCGCCGTTATCATCAGCCTTCTGACTCATATGATCCCAATTGGGACTGGTCGGGTGCACTTTCCGATCTTCACTTCTTCTATGGCGTCGGCGACCAGCTCGCTCGGACCAACGATTGGCCAAATTGGTACCCCAGTGACGAGTTCAGGGCAGCTCGAGACGCCGTGCTCATATCAGGGAACTGAGTTTCGTTAGACTTCAGCGCTGTTCTCCCTTTCCTCGCGCTTGAGCAAAGCGATTGCCACGAGCAATTCAATCGGATCGGGGCCGTTTATAGACGCGCCGCTCCGCCCCATGCGCGCTAAACCGCTCAAAAGCGGCGTTCGCCGACAAATCGGGAACCGTGATCGAAGCACCATGTTGACGGAGGAAGGCTCGTCTCCTGGAAGCCGTTGCGCTTGGCTCCTGGGGATTGGGCCATGACCCAACAATACTGACGGTCCAAAATGTCAGCGATCCGACGTCGAAGGCAACTCAGTTCCAGCCCGAGCCGACCTGAGTGAATGATGGCCGAGCCCCCCGGGGGCGCTTCATTGACGGAGAAGATGATGACCACCGACCAACTAGAAAAGCAGAGCCAGGAAGTTTCGAACACGAAGGATCTCAAGCCTGACCTCGCCCTAAAGCGGCTGCAGCCACTGGTGGGCACCTGGAAACTTGAAGGCCACGTTGTTGGCTCTGACGAACACAACATCAACGGCACGACCCGCTTCCAATGGCTCTACAAGGACGAAGAGACCGGGACCGGATTCTATCTGCAGCAGGATATGGAGATGGATTATGCGGGCAAGCGGATCGTGGCCCACGAACTGATCGGCTACAATCCGGAGACCAAGGCCTTTTCTTCCTACGTCTACCAGAATTTGGCGGCCGAGCCCTGGCGCTACGAATGGGACATGCACGGGCAGGAATGGACCATCTCGATCAAGCGCGGCGCGATCGACTCCAGCTTCAAGGGGAAAATGTCCCCTGACGGGAACAGCTTCACGGGCGGGTGGCGGCCCAACCCCGGGGCGGATGAAAGCGCGAATTCCTCCTATGACGTGAAGGGCACGCGGATTTAGCGCCGCCGACTCAAGATAGTCGTCGGTGCGCGGCCATTAATGCGCGCGGCGGAAAGCCAGGATGCACATAGGGGGACAGTAGATGGCAATTCGGGCCCGGCGCAAATGGTGAAGCCAAAGGCAATGGCGCTTGTGCTGACGCTATCGACGGCATGTAACCGCCCGGTCGTGACCGATCTGCCGCCGAAGATCTACCAGGCCCACGGGAAGGCTTGGACTTATCGCCAATCGGAAATCCGGACGCGCAATCCGATGCTCGCTTCGCTTCACGCGGGCGGCAACGGCTACAGGGAACGTCACTCGATCGAGAGCGAAACGGGCGAGCGGATCGCGGTGCAGGACCGGCTGTTCGCGCTACAAAGGAATGGAACGTATAAGAAAGTGGCCTGCTGCGAATATTTTCGGGAGCAAGGCGAACTCTATAGTTTCGAAGGCCGCCGGGTTTTCGTGTTTGAGAACGGTCGGGAGTTTATTACCGACTGCTTCATTTATCCGGCCGGCCGGCCCGACAATGAGCGGAAGCCCAAGGAAGACAGGGTATTCGGCACGACGGTATATGCGGTGTTCGATCCGGAGCGTCGGGTCTTTCTCATCAGCGAGTTCGATGCCGGCAATTTCACGTTGCAGGAATATCAGGCGGCCAATGCGGGCCGCTCGATCGAGTCCGCCGCACGGTTCGCCTATCGGCACCGGGCGCCCTTCATATGTGACAAGACCTGAAGCGTACCGAGGCGGAAATTGACACCCCCAACCAGAATCTTCCGGGCCTTTCGAGCGGCTGGACTCGCCGCTAGCCCGCCTATCCCGGCGGGAACATCTCAAAGTTGAAAACAGCCAAAATTGGACGGCAGGCGGGAGACCATCCCTTGCTCAGTTCCACAGCCCGTTAGGAGTCGAAACATGCACCGATTTACCCTGCTTCTGGTCCCGGCCCTTATCGCCAGTTCGACACTTGCCGGCGCGGGGCAGGCAGCCGTTGCGTCCGGCGCCGATGCGGCGGAGGTTACACCCACCGCGATCGGACGGGACAAGAGCTCCGTTCCATGGTCCGCGCCCCCGTCGACCGTTGTCCTCAGCGAAAGCAAAAGCTTTCGAAGCCATGATGCCATCCTCAATGGAACTCTTCATCTGCCCAAAGGCGGCAAGGCGCTGGGCGCGGTGGTCGTCGCCCATACCGCCTCCAAGCCGCTTGGCGACGAGCCGCTTTACGAGCACCTCAAGAAGATGCTGCCGCCCCTGGGTATCGCAGTGTTTACCTATGATCGGCGCGGTAGCGGGCGATCCGGTGGGAATTTGAAAGACAGCGACTATGCGATGCTTGCCGACGACGCGATCGCAGCAGTCAAAATGCTCCAAGACGATGATCGCATCGACCCGAAGCGGGTCGGCATCTGGGGGCTGAGCCAAGGCGGTTGGTTGTCGCTGCTGGCGGCGGCTCGCAGTCCCGAGGTCGGGTTTGTCGCCTCGATTGCCGCACCCGTTGTGACGCCGGACGTGCAAATGATGTTTCGATCCGAGAACTTCATGCGGATCAACGGCTATTCCGAAGCCGAGATCGCGCAGATGCGGACAGCGCGCAAAGCGGTCGACGATTACATGCGAGGCAACGGTGATCGCGCGACCGCCCAAACCCTGGTCGACCGGATCAAGGACAAGCCTTGGTTCGATCAGATGTACCTTGGCGCCACTGTTGGTGACCGGGCGACATCGAGGTGGCGCAAGGAGATTGAATATGACCCTTTGCCCCCGCTTGATAAGGTCAAAGTCCCGGCGTTGATCTTGTATGGCGCCAATGACCCAGTGGTTCCGGTCGCGATCTCGGTTGAACGCATCACCCAACGGTCGCTCCCGGGTTTCACCGTTCGCGTAATTGCTGGAGCAGACCATCACATGGCCACGTCGATGACGCCCCAGGCGCAGATGGATCCTGCCCAAACCAAGTCAGTCCGCCCCGAAGCGCTGGATTATTTCGCGACGCTTACGAGCTGGCTGACTAGCAATGGTATTGCGCGCCTTCGCCCTTGATCGGCTGCGCGACAACGGCGGCTTTGCCTGTCCGCGATGGGTCATCCGGCCGCTAGCTGCCGGTGCGCTATCGGCCACGGACGGCCTTCAAAGGCATTTCTCAGCTGCCAGCACCAAGCGGCGCGAGGAACTGCAGCAGCGCGCCGGCCATCCCTCCTCTGCGGATGGTGAGCGGACACTATTCCCCGCTTCTGCAATTCCGGCGATCGTCGACCCAGCTGATTTGAGCGATTCCTTCGGTCGTAACGACAAACGAGCGTGCCGCCCTAGTTCGTTCATTCAAGAGCGTCCACGCTGGCGTGATCCACAGGATTGGACAGTCCCCAACGGATTCCTCGCCCGCCTGCTTTTGCACTTTCAATATTTCATCGATCCGCGCCGCCAGCACCCCACCACTTTTGCTCCTGGAGATCGGAGTGGTTCTTGCAATCAGGACGGTTCGGCCGCGCTCCAATACGGCCGTGCAACATGTCATAGTCTCGGTCGTGACCAGGTCGGCTGTTTTCCTGTGCCAAAAAATTCCGCTTCCGACATGAGTCCAGCCATTGATGGTTTCCCCCGGCCTGGTCGCAATGACCTGCCCTATTCGCGGGTCTGATGCTGGCTCTCTGGCCGACAGGTGAGTGAGCGGAATTCCTGCGATCAAGACCAAGGCAAGCGATTTCAATCGCATTTGCCAAGCGTTCGCGCGATTTGCTGAGGACGCTATGGTCAATGCCCTTTCCGCCTGATGCGCATCAGGCGTGCAGGCTTGGTCGGTAGATGAGTTCCTGTGTGCGACCATCGAGCGTTCTGGTCTCGAGCAATTCGAGGTCGAAGTCGGCCGCTCCGCCGAATATCGGCTCCGTTCCGGTTTCTCCGGTAATTACGGGAAAGAACGTCACCTGGACGCGGTCGACCAGACCGGCTGCCATCAGCGCGCGGTTCATCGACAGGCTGCCGTGGGAGCGCAGCGGAACTTTGGATTCTTCTTTGAGCCGGGCGACCACGTCGATCGCGTCGCCGCTGGCGACGGTCGCGTCAGGCCAGTCGAGCGGTTCCTTCAATGTCGTCGAAATGACGGTCGCCGGCAGTTGCCTCATCCGCGTGACCCAAGGGTCATGCATGCCGGATTCTTCGCTGCTCGAGGCCAGCATACCGGTCATCGAGCGAAAGGTGTTGGCCCCGAAGACCATACGTTGATCGTGGTCGTAGAGAGCAAGGCGGCGGGCTAGCAACTCCGGGCCCTGCTTGCCCCAATAGCCGTCCCAGCCGCGACTGACGGAGCCGTAACCATCGAGGCTGCTGAACACATCGAACGTGTAGGTAGCGGTCATGCGCTTGCTCCTCTTGTACCATCGCCGACGTCCCGAACGCCCATTCGCTTGGTGTCCATCGCCCTTCGACCTAGCCGCCAGCCCAGTACTGCGGAGTTGCCCGGTCCGTGAACCGCGGCAAACAGAAGCCCGGCAATGAAGGCGAGGTGGTTGATGAACAGACCGACCTCCATCGGGTTGTTTTCCCAGCGAGACGGGCCATGAAACGCCGCTGTGAGAAAGACGACGTAGGCCGCTGCCAATATTGCGGCTTCAGTGAAGAGGGCGCCGGTGAGGAACGCGAGGGCAAGACCGGCTTCGAAGAAGGCTGCCAGCCAGGCAAAGAATTGCGGAAACGGGAAGCCGATCGAGGCGATGTGGCCTGCAGTTGCGCTGATCGCGGCGAACTTCATCGCCGCCGCGATGGCGAATATGCCTGCGAACATTAGGCGAGCAGCAAGAATCGCGGTAGTCTTCAGCATCCATACCTCCCTCTTCGGCGAGCAGTCCGCCGGTGATTGTGCGGACGCGTGATCACATCGAGCTCCTGTCCCGGCGCGGATATTCGAGCTGCATGGCAACGACTTCGGCGGTGCGTTCTCCATAGCGCTCGGAGATAGCCTTGAGCGCCCGGTCCAGCGCCACGGCCGGCGGCTGACCAGGAAAGGTTGCGGCCAGCGCCTTCGGCGACCGGTCGGCCAATCGGTCCGGTACGACCCGGATGCCGTTGGCCGTCACGACCGGAAAAGAGTGGCCTGAGATGGACGCGGCACTCGACCGGTAGGTCCGCGACCAGGTATCGGCAACGATGGCAAGCGATACCTCGTCCATGCCCGGATCAAGCCTTAGCCCGACCTCTTCCCGGTTCCAGAACGCGAGCCTGTTGGCGAGCACCGTCGTCACGAACGGGCGCGTGAGCTTGAAGGCCGCGCTTGAGTGGCGTGCATCCCAGCCGCTCAGGCCCAGGCTTCGCGCGACCTCCGCCGCTTTGGTCCGCCCGGCAATCGCCTCGATCAACGTCAGCATCATCGGCATCGAGGCGGTGATGCCAGTCGTTGTCACCACGCCCCTGTCCGCGACCATTCGCCGGTCGGGCACATATTGAATCGATGGAGTTTGGGTGAGGAGTTCGCTGAGATAATACCAGTGCGTGGTGGCGCGTTTGCCATCGAGCAGCCCGGCAGCGCCGACGACCTTGGCGCCGGCGCAAATGCCGATGATCACGGCGCCCTTCTTCGACTGCTCCCGCAGCCATTTCATGACTGCCGGATCATCGTCGCGGCTCATCGCCGGGACGATGACATAGTCCGCTCCGTCGGGATGCCGGGCATCGAACTGGCCGATGGTCGCATCCGCGTCGACCCTCAGCGCCGGATAGAGTTGCACCGCGCCGGGACCAGTCGCGAGCATAGCGATGTCGGCGATGCCGGCGCGGCGCAGGATGCCCGCCGGCATCAGATAATCGGTCGTCTCGGTGGCGTCATTGATGCCGACGATGGCGATCAGTGGGCGCTTTCGCTTGCGCGGCTGGAGCGAAGCCAACAACGCTCGGCTCTCAAGCTCGGGCACGGGCGGGGCCGAAACCGGGGCCGGTGCTGGCGGAAGATTGAGTAGCCAACCAGCGAACGCCCCCAGAGACAGCAAGACCAGTCCAAGGCCTCCCCAAAGGAACCATCGTCCAGGCATGGCGCGCACAGATATCCGGTCCGGCGCTTGGCAGGTATGACATAATTGGAGTAATTTCTGCCAATGCATGACGTTCTGCTGGTCGTCTATCCCGGATTTGAGCTCCTTGACGCGTCCGGCCCGATTTCGGTTTTCAACGGTGCCAACCGGATGCTTGCCCAATCCGGCCGGCCGCCGACCTACGGCATTGGAGTTGTGTCGGCGACGGGCGGGCCCATCGCGAGCAGCAGCGGGGTTATGCTCGACACGCGCAACTTCGACGCACTGTCCGGGCAATGGGTGGGGACACTGCTGGTCGTAGGCTCCGAGCGTGAGCATTTGCTGCAAGCACTCGCAGACAAAGTCCTTTGCGAGCGGTTGCCCCCTCTTGCGCGGCGGGCGGAGAGGTTCGGATCTGTCTGTTCCGGCGTTTTCCTGCTTGCTGCGCTCGGCCTGCTGGGCGAGCACCGGGTGACCACGCATTGGGACGCCTGCCCGGCACTGGCGGAGGCCTTTCCGTCGGTCCGGGTCGATCCCGATGCCCTCTATGTCGTCGATGGTCGGATTTGGACTTCGGCAGGGGTCACCACGGGCATCGATATGGCGCTGGCGATGGTTGCCCAAGATCTCGATCCGGCGATCGCCGGCGAGGTCGCGAAGCGTCTGGTGCTATATGCGCGGCGCCCGGGATACCAGACGCAATTCAGCCCGCTTCTGCGGGCTCAATCGAAGGGGGATAGCCCGTTTGCCGAACTGATCGGATGGATCCAGGCCAACCTCGACTCGCGGCTGGACGTGCGGGTCTTGGCCGACCGCGTGGGAATGACCGAGCGAACCTTCCACCGCCGGTTCCTCGCCGCGACGGGCGAATCTCCGGCGCGTTTCGTCGAGACGGTGCGGCTGGATGCCGCGCGCATGCTGTTGTCTCGGGGATTGCCGCTGAAAGTCATTGCGGCACAGGTCGGCCTGATGCCCACGCCGCGTTTTCGCGAGGCATTCGAGCGCCGGTTCGGCGTCCAGCCCCGCCTGTATCAAGAACTGCACAGGACAATTGGCGATGAGGCCGCTTCGAGGGCTCCCGTTCGAGAACTCTGAGATTTTCAAGTGCCGTTCAGGCGTCGCGAGGGGCGCGGGCCATGCCGGGAACCTGGGGGGCCAGCCGAAGTTGATATTGGCAGCATGCCGGAGCCTGAGGCTCACCATGCCATTCCTGAAAGACACTGGGCGTGAGCTGGACGGGCGATCCGGTTCGTGGCTGAAAATGAAGGTTCTGGAGGATAAACATGCTTCTCGAGGAAAGGACTCATAGACCCATTGAGCGGGTGCGCACGGAGCCTGACCCATACGAACCCTTCCTGCTATCGCAGGCGATCCGCGCGGGCGATCAGCTGTTCGTATCCGGCCAGGCCGGATACGGGAACGACGGCCGCATCGTCGAAGGCGGCTTTCGGGCGCAGGGCGAGCAGGCGTTCGCGAACCTTGACCGCGCGCTGCGCGCCGGC
>DASWTR010000342.1:0-1946 GCA_036402035.1 Sphingomicrobium sp. | reverse complement strand
AAGCCGCCATCCGGCCAGCAGGCTGGTCGAGGCGGCGAGGGCGATGAGCTCGACGGGAGTCATGTACGCTACATATCGTCATTCCCGCGAAAGCGGGAAGATTGTTTGTCTTGCTGGGCCCCCGCTTTCGCGGGGATGACGAGCTAGAGCACCTCGAACAACCCAGCGGCCCCCATGCCGCCGCCGATGCACATCGTGGCGACGACATATTTCGCCCCGCGGCGCTTGCCCTCGATCAGCGCGTGACCCGTCAGGCGCGCGCCCGACATGCCGTAGGGGTGGCCGATCGAGATGGCGCCGCCGTCGACGTTGAGCAGGTCGCCCGGAATGCCGAGCTTGTCGCGGCAGTAGAGCACCTGCACCGCGAAGGCCTCGTTCAATTCCCACAGGCCGATGTCGTCCATCTTGAGGCCGAAGCGCTGGAGCAGCTTGGGAATGGCGAACACAGGGCCGATGCCCATCTCGTCGGGCTCGGTGCCGGCGACCGCCATGCCGATGTAGCGGCCGAGCGGCTCGAGACCGCGGCGCTCGGCGACCGCCGCGTCCATGATGATGCAGGCCGAGGAGCCGT
The DNA here is from genome assembly GCA_036402035.1 of Sphingomicrobium sp. Lineage (GTDB taxonomy): Bacteria > Pseudomonadota > Alphaproteobacteria > Sphingomonadales > Sphingomonadaceae > Sphingomicrobium. Next base: position 1,375 of record DASWTR010000342.1, on the reverse strand, counting down.
CGCTGAGCTGGCTGGCGTTGCCGGCGGTGATGTGGGTGTCGGGGCCGAGCACCGGCTGAAGCGACGAAAGTCCTTCGATCGTCGTGTCGGGGCGATTGCCTTCGTCGCGGTCGATGGTGATTTCCTTGAACGAGACTTCGCCGGTTTCCTTGTCCTTGACGCCCATATTGACGGTGACGGGAACGATCTCGGCCGACAGGCGGCCTTCGGCTTGCGCGGCGGCGGTGCGCTGCTGCGACTGGAGCGCATATTCGTCCTGCGCCTCACGGGTGATGCCATAGCGCCGGGCGACCGTTTCGGCGGTCTGCAGCATCGGCATGTAGACGTCCTTGTGCATCGCGATCAGCGAGGGGTCGCCGCTAATCCGCATTTCGGGCGTCTGGACCAGGCTGATCGAATCCTGACCGCCGGCAGCGACGAGATCCATGCGGTCGATGTTGACCTGCTTGGCGGCGGTGGCGATCGCCATCAAGCCCGATGCGCACTGGCGGTCGATGGTCTGGGCGCTGACCGTGACCGGGCAGCCGGCGCGGAGCGCGACCTGCCGCCCGATATTGCCCGACTGGGTGCCCTGGGTCAGCACGCAGCCCCAGACGACATCGTCGATTTCGCCCGCTTCGATGCCTGCGCGCTCGATCGCCGGCGCCAGCGAGAGCGAGCCAAGCGTGGCGCCGGCGGTGGCGTTGAACGCGCCCTTATAAGCACGGCCGATCGGGGTGCGGGCAGTGGAGACGATGACGGCGTCGCGGACGGACATTGGGGTTCTCCTAGGTGAAAATGAGGCCGAGCCACTGGGCGGTGAGGGCAGGCTTGTCTTCGCCCTCGATCTCGACCGTGACCGAATGTTTAAGCAGCAGCTGGCCGGGCGCCTTCTGCTCGGCGCTATCCAGCGTGAAATGGCCGCGCACCCGCTTGCCCGACTTGACCGGAGCGAGGAAGCGGACTCGGTCGAGGCCGTAATTGACCGCCATCTTGGTCGTGTCGGGGATCAGCATCACGTCGGCGGCCATTCGGCTCAGCAGCGACAGGCTGAGGAAACCGTGCGCGATTGTTCCGCCGAAGGGTGTTTGCTTGGCCAGCTCCTGGTCGACGTGAATGAACTGATGGTCGTCGGTCGCATCGGCGAACTGACCGATGCGGTCCTGGCCGACCTCGATCCAGCCCGAAACACCGATCGGCTGACCGACTTTTGCGCGGATTTCGTCGAGAGTGGCGAGGGGCATCGGCGACTGTCCTAGGCCTGGGTAAAAGCTTGTGACAAGCCCTGTTGCCCCGACGCTACGGCAAGCGGGATTCGCGATGCTCGCGTTGACTCGCCTTCCTTTGAATCTGACAGTTTTGGACGTTTGGGGGAAATAAGGTCGAGGAAGCAAAG
>DASWTR010000341.1:0-8341 GCA_036402035.1 Sphingomicrobium sp. | reverse complement strand
TGCTGTTCGATCCGGAAACGCTTCCGCGCCGTCCGCGCGATGAGCCGGGCGAGGCGGCGGTGCGCTATGGCCGGCGGTTCATCGAGCTGATGCAGCAGCGTGACGCAAATGGCTATGTCGCCCGGGTCGACATGCGGCTTCGACCGTCGCCCGAGGTCACGCCGGTCGCGCTGCCGGTCAACGCGGCGATCAGCTATTATGAAAGCTCGGCCCTTCCCTGGGAGCGGGCGGCGTTCATCCGTGCCCGCGCCGCCGCCGGGGACATCGAATTGGGCCGATCCTTCCTCGCCGAGATCGGGCCGTTCATCTGGCGGCGTGCCCTCGATTTCGGCGCCATCCAGGAAATCCGCGACATCTCGCTCAGGATTCGCGACCATTATGCGCAAGGCCAGGCGTTCGGCCCCGGCTATGACCTGAAGCGCGGCCGCGGCGGAATTCGCGAGGCCGAATTCTTCACCCAGGTGCAGCAGCTGGTGCACGGCGGGCGCGAGCCCGAGCTGCGGGCGCCGGCGACGCTCGAGGCGCTCAGCGCCCTGGCGAAGGCAGGCCGGCTGGAAGCGGAAGTGGCTCGGAGCATTGGCGAAGCCTACCGGCTACTGCGGACGGCCGAGCATCGCGTCCAGATGATCGACGATCGCCAGGAACATCGGCTTCCGGCCGACCCTGCCGGCATGGAGGCTGTCGCGAAGCTCAGCGGGTTCGATCGGGCGACAGACTTCCTCGACAGCCTGGCGCCGCATGTCGAGGCGGTCGGGCAGCAGTTCGACGGGCTGGTGTCGGAGCGCGAGGAGCGATTGTCCAACGATCCTGACATCCTCCGCTCCGAGCTGGCGGCGATGGGCTTTGCGGAGGTCGAGGAGGCCTTTCGCCGGATCACCGACTGGCGCTCCGCACGAGCGCGATCGCTTCGATCTCCGCCGGCGAGGGCAGCGTTCGAGGCGATGCTGCCGACGCTGATGCGCGCCGTCGCGGCCGGCCCGGAGCCGATTCGCGCGCTCAACCGGTTCGGTGATATCGTCGACAAATTGTCGAGCGGGGTGAACCTCTATCGATTGCTTGGCGCGCGCCCTAGGCTGGCCGACCTGCTGGCACTGATCCTCGCCCATGCCGCGCCGCTGGCCGAGCAATTGGGCCGCCGTCCGACATTGCTCGATGGACTGATCGACGAATCCAGCTTTGCGCCCCCGCCTGATGCTCCGGTGCTGGCCGAACGGCTGCTCGGCACGACCCGTGCCGAGCCATTCGACATCGCCCTCGACCGGTTGCGCAGACAGGTCGGCGAGCGCCGCTTCGCGCTCGGCGTCCAGCTGCTTGCCGCGCACCGCGATCCGATCGTCATCGCCGAAGGCTATAGTGACCTGGCCGAGGCGGCGACCGTCGCGCTGGCCGAGCTGGTCCAGGCGGAGTTCGCGCGATCACACGGTCTCATCCCCGGCGGCGGGCTGATCGTGCTCGGGCTCGGCCGGCTCGGCGGCCGGGCGCTGACTCATGCCAGCGACCTCGATCTCATCTATTTGTTCGACGCACCACCCGGCGCCCATTCCGACGGCCCAAAATCACTGCCCGCCACCGACTATTACAATCGCCTGGCGAGCCGGATCGGCGCTGCGCTCGGCACGCCGACCGCGGCCGGCCCGCTCTACGATGTCGACACCCGGCTGAGGCCGCAGGGGGCGCAGGGCATGCTGGCGGTTAGCCTGGCGGCGTTCGAGGAATATCAGCGACACGACGCCTGGACCTGGGAACATATGGCGCTGTGCCGCGCCCGTCCGCTGACCGGGTCGGACAACGCCCGGCGGAAGGTTCACGATCTGATCTGCTCGATCCTGCAGGCACCGGCCGACCCTGCAAAAATCCGGAGCGATGCCGCGGCGATGCGCGAGGAGATGGCGCGGCATAAGCCGCCGGCCGGTCCGCTCGACATCAAGCTCGGTCCCGGCGGCCTGGTCGACCTAGAGTTCGCGGTGCACACGCTCCAGCTGACCACCCATGTCGGGCTCGATCCCCGGCTGGAGGTGGCGCTGGCGGCGCTGGTCGAGGAAGGCCTGATCGACGATCAGGCCGACCCGGACCTGCGGCTGCTGAGCCGCATGCTGGTGGTGCTTCGCCTGGTCGGCAGCAAGGGTATGGAGCCTGCTGAGCAAAGCCAGGGATTGGTCGCGACACTATGCGGGTTCGACGATTGGGCAGGCCTGCTTGCAGCAGTCGACGCGGCACGGCAGAGGATTGCTGCGCGTTGGGCGGCAGTCAAAGGAGTGAATGATGCTGAATGAAGGCGACAAGGTTCCGGCATTGAAGACCAGGCTCAGCGACGGGACCGAGCTCGACCTGTCATCGCCGGGCCAGCCGCTGCTGCTCTATTTCTATCCCAAGGACGACACGTCGGGCTGCACGAAGGAAGCGCAGGATTTTACCGAGTTGGCCGGCGACTTCGCCAAGGCCGGCGTCAAGGTGGTCGGCCTGTCGCGCGATCCGATGAAGAAGCACGACAAGTTCATCGCCAAATATGACCTCAAGGTGCCGCTCGCCTCGGACGAGGAAGGCGCGATCAGCGACGCGTTCGGCACCTGGGTCGAAAAATCGATGTACGGCCGCAAATATATGGGGATGGAGCGCGCCACCTATTTGATCGGCGCCGACGGGCGCGTGCGAAAGGCGTGGCGCAAGGTCAAGGTGCCGGGCCACGCCGCGGAGGTGTTGAAAGCTGCGCGGTCATGATGGAATCGCTTGGCCTACACCATTTCGATTTGGCGCCGCATGCCGCCGCCCTGCTAATCGCTTATGTCTTGGCGCTGCCGATCGGCTGGAACCGCGAAAAGGCCGAGCGGACCGCGGGCCTGCGAACCTTCCCACTGGTTGCGATCGCGAGCTGCGGGTTCGTCCAGGCAGCGGAGACGATCGCGGGCGACAGTCCAGAAGCGTTAGCCAGGATTATCGAAGGATCGATCGTCGGCATGGGCTTTATTGGCGGCGGCGCGATTTTGCGGATGAAGCACAGCGTCAAGGGTACGGCTACGGCGGCAAGCCTGTGGGTAACGGGCGCGGTTGGGGTTGCAGTCGGAGTTGGTGCGGTCGACGTGGCGGTAATGCTGGCTGCGCTGACTTTCGTGACGCTATCGGTACTGTCGCCGCTCAAGCCGCACGATCGCGGCGAGGACGACGAGTCCTACAGGGACGAACGGTAGGACGCGCCAAGCCCTCTCCGGATGTTAGCCGATGATGCTTAGTGCTGCAGCATAGGCCAGCGGGTCGCGGGTCGGTGGGAGCGCGCGTTTTGCAACTGCCACGTCAGCCTTCGCCGACCGCCGGCACGTTCGATCCTTGAAGATTTTGTTCATTGCCGGTTTGGCGGCGAGACCGCTTTCATATCGATTTGTTGCTGCCGCCGTTCCTCGGTGCGAGCAGCCTTGTCAGCCAAATTCGTCCACGCCGCTTCGGCTCGGCGGCAACGCTCCCGAACATGGGACAGCGTTGCCGCCTCAGCGTCCTTCCGAGCAGCCTCCGCACGATCGCGGTAGAACTGCAGCGTCTGGGAGTTTGCCAAAGCCGGTTGCCTACTGCGCTTGCGGCGCAGTCTGATCTTCGGGTTTCAGGTTGACGGCGCTGGTCTTGCCCCGCTGGTCCTGTTCCAGGTCATATGAAAGGCGCTGGTCCTGACGAAGCGAGTTCATCCCGGCACGCTCGACGGCCGTGATGTGCACGAATGCGTCATTGCCGCCGCCATCGGGTTGGATGAAACCATAGCCTTTGGAGTCATTGAAAAATTTTACGGTGCCGATTGGCATGATATTTTCCTTCCATTGCGGAAATCCGGACATCGGATTTCTGGCGCTAAGAGCTGCGAGATAGAAGGAAATAGGAGCCGCAAAGCGCCAAAGACCGTCAATTTGCGACTGGTAGCTGGGTTTATATAGCTGCCGGTTATTCAGATTGTAAGCTTTCGTCAAAAATAAATCTGAAGATTAGGATTAATTTAGCTGTTATGTTATAAGAGACGCAATCGCGCGATTTTGTTCGTAGGCACCGCGCGGCAGAGAGACAAAATTGTGCTCCCGCTTACCTAATCGGAGCCTATTATGGACCTCAATTATCTTTATCAGCGCTACGCCATATCGCTCCAGATGTCCAAGGATGCCGCCTGCGGATCCTCACGCATCGTTCATAGCAAGCTTGCCGAAGGCTATGCCGCGCAGATCGCTGCGGCGAGAATGCACGGGACGGGGAGAGCGGCATGATACCGCGTTTCATCGCTCCCGATGAGGCAGCGACTGAATTGCGAGACCAGTCGGCGTCGTGCCGCCGGCTGGCCGGCCGGGCGAGGAGTGCAGCCGGTTCTCGCGCGCTGATCGAGGTGGCGGACTATTTCGAAGCGGATGCTCGCCGGATGGATCGCCTGGCGGACCGCCAATGTTGAGCGGGGTCCCAGGCATCATCGAGCGCGCCTTCCAGCTTGCCGAAGATTGCTCGACCGTCGAGCAGATCAGGACGAAGCTCCAGAAAGAAGGCTATTCCAGCGTCGACGCTCACCTGATGGGCCGGAGCATAAGGGCCGACCTTGTCAGGGTTATCCGGAAAGAGACCCTGAAAGCAGCCAGCTTTCGCCCGCTTCAGCCCATCATCGGCTCGGAAGCGACCTAAAACCAACCCCCGACCTTAGTGCCCCGGGCCGACCATTGGCGTTCTGGATGAGGGAATTGCCCGCTCGACATCGTCGACCACCGCCATCATCCGCCGACGATGCAGCGCGGCCAGCTCGCGATGGATATTGGCGACCGCCGGGTCCGACGCTTCCTGGGCGAGGCGAAGTTCGTCCTCGGCCCGATTCTGGTGATAATTCCGATTGCTGATACGCGACATTCGACGCCCCACTGATGACCCACTCCAGCGGGGATGTAACAAAAGTCGTTCGAACGAAAATTCACTTATGTCAGCGACTTGGGACCCCAATCGAAAGCGGGATCACAACGCGGTAGCTTAGCCCATTGGGCCTGAACTCGATCTCCGGCTCGGCATCGAGCTCATAGCTCATGACCTTTTCCAGCAACTCCGTCCCGAAGCCGCTCCGCTGCGGAGTCTCCAGGGTTCGGTCGTTCAGCGTCTCGAGCCAGCTGAGGTGCAATCGCCGTCCTTCGCCATCGCCTTCCAGCGACCATTTCACGTCGACTCGATTGCCTTCGCCGGCAAGCGCGCCATGCTTCATCGCGTTGCTGGCCAGCTCGTGCATCGCCAGGCTGATGGTTTCGGCTTGCTTGGGGGTCAGTCGGACCGGCGGCCCCTCGATACTGACTTGCTCGCTATCGCCGGCGGCGTGGGCCAGCAATTCGTCGCGCACGATCATCTCCAGGTCCATGCTGCCTTCGAAATCGCGCGTCACATAGGCCTGCGTCCGGGCAAACGAGCTGAGCCGGCCATCGAGATTCTGCTCGAATTCCTCGACGCTGTCGGCGGTGTTGGCGGTCCGCCGGACGATCGAACGGATCACGGCCAGCGTATTGCGGACGCGGTGCTGAAGCTCCGCCACCAGCATGCGCTCATGCTCCCGGGCGCGATGCTTTTCGGTCGTGTCCTGACCGATCTTGAGGAGGCCGTCGACCTCGCCTTTCTCGTTGCGGAGCGCGACGACATGACCGTCAATGAACACCCGCCTGCCATCCTTGCAGACGTGCCAGCGGACGTTTGGGGCGGTGCCCGTCCGCCGCGCCTCCTCCGCCTCCTTATTCGGCTCGTTTTTCTCGCGGTCCTCCGGCGTGAAGGTAATGTCGACTGGCTCGCCGATCGCCTCCTCCGGGGTCCAGCCGAAGACATTCTCGGCGCCCGGCAGCCAGGTGGTGATGCGATTGTCCAGGTCGGTGGTGAAAATCGCATAGTCCTTGGCGCTTTCGACGATCAGCCGCAGCTGCTCCTCGCTATCGCGCATGGCTTCTTCGGCGCGCGTGCGCACGACTTCGGACCACAATCTCTCCGAAACCTCTTGCACCAGCGCGACTTCATCATCGGTCCAGTGACGTGGCTCATGCTGGTGAATACTAACGTTGAACTTCAGCTTCCCATCGATGAGCAGCGGCGGACTAAGCAGCGCCTGGACCCCCACGTTTGCGATGACGGCATAGCCGGACTCTGCCGACCGCCGCCCAACATCATCGACGCGGACCAATCGGCCCTCGCGAAGATCGTTCAACACGTCGCCTTCGAAATCCTCCAATTTCAGCACCGATGCAAACGGTTCCGCGCCGTCCGCCAGCCAGCCGTTGAAGATATGCGCGAGACCTTTTTCGTGGTCGTATTCGGCAAAAAGCACGCGAGAAGCGGAGAGCTTCTTCCCGAGCATCCGCGAAGCGACGACGATCTTAGAGTCGGCGGTGGTTTCCGCCCGCATCGCGTCGCCAAGTGCCAACAGGAAGCTATGCCGCTCCTCGCTTGCGCGCAGAGCCTCTTCACTCGCGCGCAGCGCCGCCTGGGTCGCCTTGAGATCCACGACCTCGCTTTCCGCATCGACCCGCCGGGTGACGTCGAGCCACGACATGAAATGGTTCAGGACTCTGCCCTGCTCGTCCTTGAAGGCGCTGATCAGCACGGTCGCGACGAAGCGGGAGCCGTCCTTGCTGTATTGAACCGTCTCGATGATGTCGTCCTGATCGCTTCGGATCGCCTCTGCGAAACGCGCCGCATCTTTTGGATCGGTGCCCGAGCCATTCATGAAATGCGGCTGCTGCCCCAGCACTTCTTCCATGCTGTAACCGGATAGCTTCAGAAACGACGCATTGGCGAAAACGATCGGATTGCCCGGCAGGTTGGGGTCGGTCAGCGCCATCGGCATGCGCGTGGCTCTAACCGCCTCGACGAAGATGCCGCCTCGCTGCCGCAGTTGCTCGATCGCGGCTTCCGCCTGGGTCCTAGCATTGGTTCCCGGCATATCGCGCTCGAAGGCGTTGTCGGATCGCGCGTCATTATTCATCGTCGTAGCTCCGACGCTTCGATGAGCCGCCAATCCCTAGCGGATGCAGCTCATTCGTTGGCGTCTAAATGCGCGCCCTCCCGATCGAGATGCAAATAGCCGGCGTTGAACATGCCGACACGCTGGAGCGCGTCCATGTCGGGCACCCGCACCTCGCGGCCTTTCCATTCGATCAGCCCCCGGGCCCGCATTTCCTGAAGCGTGCGGTTGACGTGGACCGGCGTAACGCCGGTTGCCTCGGACAGGTCGGTCTGGGTGGCCGGGATATTGCATACCCCGTTATGGCACAGGCCGACCGTCTTCATGCGCACGAACAGCTCGCAGATCAGGTGCGAAATCCGTTCGATCGCCGAGCGCTGGCCGACGTTCAAGGTCCACTCGCGCTGGATGGCGAGCTGCACCAGCAGATCCCAGTTGAGCGCCTGCGACAGCCGCGGCCGGGTCCGCTCGATGTCCTGGATCATCTCGTTCGGAATCTGGGCGACCGTGACGGCGGTCAACGCTCCGACCGAATGATCCATCTCGCTGAGCACGAAATTCTTGGTATCGCAAAAGTCACCGGGAATCAGAAACGCCAATATTTGCCGCCGACCATCCTCCAGCATCTTGTGGCGAACCGCCCAGCCGTCGAGGATCAGGTTGACGACCTTGGGTCGCTCGCCCTCGCGAAATATGTCGCGACGGGGCTGAATCTGGCGGATATTCAGCGTCGAAAGGCTCGATAGCAGCTGAACATCGTCCGCCGACAGCCGGGTATAATGTTCAAGCTTTAGCCGGATCAGGTCGGCCATTTGTCGTCTTCGCCCCACGCAACAGTACGGTCGGGGTTTAGCCGCGCTGGTTTGGGTCAGTGCTCACCTATGTTATAAGCCATGACGGCCGATCGAGCATAGGGATAACGCAGTCCAGCCGGGAGAGGTCCAATGCCCTTGAAAGGGCGCAAGATATTGATCGTCGAAGACGAATATCTGATCGCCGACGATCTTGCCCAGCTGCTGCAGGACGCCGGCGCGGAAGTGGTGGGGCCCGCGGCGAGCCTGCCACAAGCGATGCGCCTGGCGAGCGATACCGAAGAGATCGATGCCGCGGCGCTCGACATCAACCTGCGCGGAGTCGAAGTGTTTCCGCTGGCTGACGAACTCGCCGGGCGGGCGGTGCCGATGCTGTTCCTGACGGGCTACGGCCACAATCATATACCCGAGCGCTTCGCCCATATTTGCCGCTGCGAGAAGCCGATGGAGATCGGCAACGTGGTCCGAGAGCTCCACGACATGCTGGAGCCGGAGGCCGCCCAAGCCTGACTTGCGGTGAGCGGCGCGGCGGTGCTAGCGGCCCTTCCAAGCACCTTCTCACGAGGACCCGAACGTGGCCGAATTTACCCTGCCC
>DASWTR010000340.1:0-1749 GCA_036402035.1 Sphingomicrobium sp. | reverse complement strand
TGAGGATCGCCATCCTTCGCCAGCGCCTCGACCGCGGGGCCGCCGGGATAGGCGAGGCCAAGCAGCTTGGCCGCCTTGTCGAACGCCTCGCCGGCCGCGTCGTCGATGGTCGTCGCCAGCCTGCGATAGTCGCCGACCCCGCGCACCTCTAGCAGTTGGCAATGGCCGCCGCTGGCGAGCAGCAGCAGATAGGGGAAGCCGAGCGCCTTATCGACCAGCCGCGGGCTGAGTGCGTGGCCTTCAAGATGATTGACCGCGATCAGCGGCTTGCCGGCCGACAGGGCCAGGCCTTTGCCGACCAGCAGGCCAACCATCACCCCGCCAATCAGGCCGGGGCCAGCGGTGGCGGCAACCGCATCGACCTCACCGATGGCAATATCCGCCTCATGCAGCACCTGGCGGACCAGACCAGGTAATATCTCGACATGGGCGCGCGCGGCGATCTCCGGCACCACCCCGCCGAACGGACGATGCGCCTCATTCTGGCCGACCACCGCCTGGGCCAGGATTTGCCGGTCGCTGCCGACCAGCGCAGCGGCGCTATCGTCGCAGGAGGATTCGAGGGCCAAAATGAGCGCCATTGCGCCAAGCCTTTGCCTCAAACCCCGGCTTTGCGCTAGCGCGAGCGCCGATGGCCCAGTCCCGCTTCATCATCGGCAGTCGCGGATCGCCGCTCGCCCTGGCCCAGGCGCGCATGGTCGCGGCCGCGTTGGAGCGAGCGCACGGATGGGACGCTGACAGCGTTGAGATCATGCCGGTCAAGACTAGCGGCGACCGCATCCAGGACCGGCCGCTCGCCGAAGTCGGCGGCAAAGCGCTGTGGACCAAGGAGCTGGACGTCGCGCTGCTCGCCGGCGAAACCCATTGTTCGGTCCATTCGATGAAGGATGTCGAAAGCGAGCGGCCTGAGACGCTCGCCATCGCTGCGATGCTGCCCCGGGCCGATGTCCGCGACCGGCTGATTGGGGCGAACTCGATCGCCGGTTTGCCGCAAGGCGCAGTGGTCGGGACCAGCTCGCCCAGGCGGGCCGCGCAGCTCAAGCGGCTGCGACCGGACCTGAAAATCGTCTCGATCCGTGGCAATGTCGACACCCGACTAGCCAAGTGCGCAGCGGGCGAGGTCGATGCGACGCTGTTGGCGGCGGCCGGTCTGGACCGGCTGGGCAGGCGCGATGTGGGCACGCCGATCGGGCTCGAGGAAATGCTCCCGGCTCCGGCGCAGGGTGCGATTGGCATCGAATGCCGCGCCGATGACGCCATGACGGCAGAGCTGCTGAGCGCCATCGACCATCATCCCACGCACCACGCTGTATTGGCGGAGCGAGCCTTTTGCCGGGCACTGGGCGGCACCTGCCATTCGCCGGTCGCTGCCTACGCCCATGTCGATGGCGAGGGGATCAGCTTCTCATGCGAAATTTTAAGCGAGGATGGCAGCGAACGCTTTGCCGAGGAGGCGCGGTTTGCAGTCGGCGACCTGGAGGCTCCGGCCGCATTGGCGCAGCGCATGCTGGGCGAAGCGCCGCCAGCCATCCGCCGGCTGTTCGATTGAGGAAACTGCTCCTCCTGCGACCGGAGCCCGGCCTGTCGGCCAGCGCCGAACGGGCGCGGGCGCTCGGGCTGGAAGTCATTTGCCGACCGCTGTTCGAGGTCGAGCCGGTTGAGTGGGCTTCCCCGGATCCCGCCGCCTATGATGGGCTGCTGCTGACCAGCGCCAACGCGGTTCGTCACGGCGGGCCCGAGCTTGGGCGA
>DASWTR010000339.1:0-1514 GCA_036402035.1 Sphingomicrobium sp. | reverse complement strand
TTGGTCAGCTTCTGCTCCAGCAACGCATTGAGCACATGGTGCCCCGGATACCCCTCGTGGCAGCCCAGATCGACGGCACGGGAAATGCGGATCGGCAGGTCGGTGTTGATCTCGATTCGGCTGCGATAGCTGCCGAGGTAGTAATTATAGCCCGACCAGCTTTTGCCGGTGACGAACCCGAGATCGAACTTCTCGCCCTCGGGCAGCGCGATGTGCCGGACGGTGCGCGCCTTGCACTCGGCGATGGCGGCATCGAACACCGGCTTCAGCTTGTCGGCGGGGATGGTAAAGCGTTGCTGGAAGGCCTCGACCCGATCCGCCAGCGGTCCGTGACCGGGCACCAGCGTTTCGACCTGGCCAAGCAAGGCATCATAGCTAGCCAGCGACTTCAACGCCGGGCGAACGCCGAACAGGCCTTGGGCTTCTTCCTCGAACGACAATTTCTCGCCGCGCAGCATCCGAACGCGGGTGGTTGCGGCCGTCAGTTGGGCCGCAAGGAATCTCGCCCTGCGCTGGTCGAGGCCCTCGGCCCCTTCGCCGACGTCAGCGACGCGTTTCGACAGGTCCGCGGCGCGCTTGCCGAGCGCGTCCAACGACTGGCCCGCGGCCTCCACCTTGGCTTGCGCCTGCAACTCGGCCGGGCCGTAATAGGCGTCGATATAGCCTTCTTCCTTTTCTCCGATGGTCAGGCTGAGCAGCACATAATCGCGCGCGATCGCGTCGAGGCTGTCCTGCCCGGCGGATTGCTCCCGACACCCGGCCAGGCTTGTGGCGACAATCAGCGAAGCAATCAGGATATGTTTCAAGCCTTGTCCTCCTGGCCGGCCGTTCATCGGCAGTCCGGACGCACCCTGTCAACCTCGGCCCGGCCGCGTGGTAAGCGAAGTTTAACCGAGTTTCGCTAGATCGCCTTCAAACCGGGGGTGATCATGAACAAGGTAACCAAGGTCGAGGCTGAGCAGCCCAAAATGATGGAGCGCGTCGAGCAGGGGCTGGAAGCGGTGCTGTTCGGCAGCCGCTGGCTGATGGCGCCATTCTATCTGCTGATGGTGGCTGCGCTCGGCATGCTGCTGGTCAAATTCGGCCAGGAAACCTGGCACATCGTCACCCACACGATGGTCATGACCGAATCCGAAGCGGTACTGGCAGTGCTGTCGCTGATCGACATCACGCTGACCGGTAACCTGCTGCTGATGGTGCTGTTCGCCGGCTATGAGAATTTCGTGTCGAAGATGGACATTGGCGATCACAAGGATCGGCCCGACTGGATGGGCAAGGTCGATTTCGCCGGCCTCAAGCTTAAGCTGGTCGCCTCGATCGTCGCCATTTCCGGGATCAACCTGCTCAAGAACTTCATGGCGCTCGAGCCAGGAGTCATGGACACCGGCAAGGAACAGCAATTGTTTTGGATGGTGATCATCCATCTGGTCTTCATCGCGTCCGGCGTGATGCTCGCCTTCATGGACAAGATCGTCGCGTCGACCAGCCCGAAGCATTGATTCGGCGCACTTACA
>DASWTR010000338.1:0-29836 GCA_036402035.1 Sphingomicrobium sp. | reverse complement strand
ATCCTGCTCGGCGACGAACTTGACGCTCTCGCGCTGCACCACCGGGTGCGACCGCAGCTTGAGTGCGGTCGACGCCGAGCCGGTGAAGCTGACTACGTCCTGCCCGGTCAGATGGTCGAACAGGTCGCCGACCCCGCCGACAATCAGTTGCAACGAGCCCGGCGGAAGAAGGCCGGAATCGACCATCACCCGGACCGCCGCTTCGCATAGATAGGCGGTCGCGCTGGCCGGCTTGACGATCGCCGGCATGCCCGCGAGCAAGGTAGGTGCCAGCTTCTCCAGCATCCCCCACACCGGAAAGTTGAAGGCGTTGATGTGCACCGCCGTGCCTTGCAGCGGCGTGTAGATATGCTGGCCGATGAAGCTGCCGCTCTTCGATAGCGGTTCGATCGGCCCGTCGAGTAGGACATGCGCATCCGGCAGCTCGCGGCGGCCCTTGGAAGAGAAGCTGAACAGCGTTCCGGCGCCGCCCTCGATATCGATCCAGCCGTCCTTGCGGGTTGCACCGGTCTGGTAGCTGAGTTCGTACAATTCTTCCTTGCGGGCCATGATGGCTAGGCCGAGCCCTTTGATGATCCGCGCGCGCTCGTGAAAGGTCAGCTTGCGTAGCGCCGGCCCGCCGACCTCTCGCGCGTGGCGCAGCATCCCGCCGAAATCGAGCCCGCCTGAACCCGTGCGGGTCACCAGGCTGCCGTCGATTGCCGAGGTGATGTCGCTAAGCGATGAGCCGTCGCCGGCCACCCATCGATCGAAGGCGTAGTTGAGCAGCTGGGGGGTTTTCATTCGTACCTCGTCATGCTGAACTCGTTTCAGCATCCATTCTGGAAGCCGCACAGCCCTTCACGAAAATGGACCCTGAAACAAGTTCAGGGTGACGGGAATAGCGAGGCAGCCATGATTGAACCGGTAAGGCCGATTTCGCTCGGCGACATTGAGGCGGCGCGGGGGAATGTCGAGCACATCGTGATGCGCACCCCGCTTGTGAAGCTGGAGCCGGGGAGCGGCGGTCCGGAGATTTACCTCAAGCTCGAAAATCTCCAGCCGACCAACGCCTACAAGATCCGCGGCGCCGCCAATGCGGTGGCCCGATTGTCGGATCAGGAACGGGCGCGCGGCGTCTGGACGATCAGCGCCGGCAATGCGGGGCAGGGCGTCGCCTATGCCGCACGGGCGGCGGGCATCCCCTGCTCGGTGGTGGCGATCGAAACCGCGCCGCAGACCAAGCTCGATCGGATGCGGGCGCTTGGCGCGACCATCGTGCCGGTGTCCTACGAGCAGGCATGGCAGGCCGCCGAGGCGCATGCGTTCGCCGGCGTTGACGGGACGTTCATCCACCCGTTCGACAATCATGATTTCATCGCCGGTCATGGCACCATGGGGTTGGAAGTCATCGAGCAGCTGCCAGAGGTGAAGACACTGATCGCCGCGATCGGCGGGGGTGGGCTGATCACCGGCGTCGGCAGCGCGGTGAAAGCGCTCCGGCCCGACATGAAGGTGATCGGAGCAGAACCGGAAACGGCCGCGCCTTATGCCTATTCGCTGGCACAAGGCGCGCCGAGCAAGTTTCCTGACTGGCAGGCGTCGTTCGTCGACGGGGCCGGCGGCAAGAGCGTTACGGAGCGGATGTGGCAACGGATGCAGCCGGTCGTCGACGGCGCGATCACGGTCACGCTCGACCAGACGGGCGATGCCATGCGCCTGATCGCTGAGAAGACGCGCACGATTGCGGAAGGGGCGGGGGCGCTGTCACTGGCAGCCGCGCTGACTGGTCAGGCAGGCGAAGGGCCCATCGTCTGCGTGGTATCGGGTGGCAATATCGACTTGGCGAAATTCGCTGAGCTTGTCGCCTGATCAGTGGCCCTCGAATTTGGCCGGTCGCTTTTCGAGGAAGGCGGCGACCCCTTCGCGATAGTCGCGGGTAAAGCCGAGCCGGCGCATTTCATCCCGCTGCAGGTCTAGTTCCTGGTCCAATGTTCGGCTCCAGCTCGTCCGGACGATCTGTTTGATCGCCGCGAGCCCCAAGGGTGGGAGCGATGCCAGCTTGGCCGCCACAGCATCGACCTCCGTATCCAGCTGGTCGTCATCGACGGCCTTCCAGATCAGGCCCCACTCGGCCGCTTTGTCCGCTGTCAGCGGCTCGCCGGTCAGCGCCAGGCCAAGAGCGCGGGCCTGACCGACAAGCCGCGGCAGGTGCCAGCTGCCGCCGCTGTCGGGAACCAGGCCGAGCGCCGAAAAGCTTTGGATGAATTTGGCGGAGCTGGCCGCGATCACAAGATCGCAGGCCAGCGCGATGTTGGCGCCGGCGCCCGCCGCGACGCCGTTGACCCGCGCGATGACCGGTTGGGGCAGAGCGGCCAAGGCGCGGATTAGCGGATTCCAGCTTTCCTCGACCGTCTCGCCGAGGTCGACCGCTTCGCCGGGCGCAACCGCTCGATCGTTCAGATCCTGCCCGGCGCAGAAGCCGCGCCCCGCGCCGGTCAAAATGACCACCCGGGCATCGCCCAAACCGTCGAGCGCGTCGCGCAGCTCGGCGTGCATCGCCCTGGTGAAGCTGTTCAGCCGGTCCGGCCGGTTGAGCGTGATTCGGGCAATGCCATTCTCGTTCGAAACCGCGATGCTCTCGTACGTCATGCCCCGTCTCCTTGGCCGGCCGCTTAGCAAGCGGGGCCGGCCAAGGGAACGCAGCTTTACAGCGTGGCGAGCATCTCGAGCGCCAGGCCAGCGCGTTGAGAGCCGATGTCGGCACGATCGAGGCGGCCCGTCAGCAGTTTGACGCAAGGCTTTCTGGTTAACGGCTTTTTTACCACGAGGCGTTAGCAGGGCAGCGGAGATTGGATTTTCAGGCTGCACGTGTGACCTTTACAACGCGCATCATTTCCCGGCTGTTCGTCGTCGCTGCCATCGGCGCGGCGCCGATCGGTGCGGCCAATGCCGCAGAAACGACGATCAGGGCGAGCGCCAAGGTGGTCAAGTCGCTGACGCTGGCCAAGAAGCAGGATCTCGATTTCGGCACCGTGACCTTGTCGGGCACTCCCGGAACCTACACGGTGTCGCTCAGCCAGACTGGCGTATTGAGTTGCCCCGCGGGAGCCACCTGTGCCGGCGCTCCGACGCCGGGCATCATGAACGTCCAGGGCTCCAACAACAACACCGTCAGGATTGTGGTCGCCTCGACTAATCTGGTCAACGCCATCAACGGGACCAGCATCGCCTTTACGCCGATCGCTCCGACGACGTTGGCGATCACCAATTCCGGCGCGCCCGGTCATGACTTCAACATCGGCGGATCGATCGTCATCCCCTCGACCGCGGACGGCACCTATTCCGGCAACGTGCAGGTGACGGTCGAATATCAGTAGCTTCGGTTTGAACCGCGGGCCGGCAAGCGCTACATCGGTCCGATGTACACCACAGAGCTTTCGAAGAACGTCAAACCGATCGAGACCGCTGAAGACCCGGAACTGGTCGCGGCGTTCGAAGCGCGGGTCGCGGCGGACGAGTTCATCGAGCCCAAGGACTGGATGCCGGACGCCTACCGCAAGACGCTGGTCCGGCAGATTTCGCAGCACGCCCATAGCGAAATCGTCGGCATGCTGCCCGAGGGCAACTGGATCACGCGGGCGCCGTCGCTGCGCCGCAAGGCGATCCTGCTGGCCAAGGTGCAGGATGAGGGCGGGCATGGCCTCTACCTCTACTGCGCGGCGGAGACGCTCGGTACCAGCCGCGAGGAGATGGTTGAGGCGCTCCACTCGGGGAAGGCCAAATACAGCACCATCTTCAATTATCCGACGCTGACCTGGGCGGACATCGGCGCGATCGGCTGGCTGGTCGACGGCGCCGCGATCATGAACCAGGTACCGCTGCAGAGGACCAGCTACGGCCCCTATGCCCGCGCGATGGTGCGCGTGTGCAAGGAGGAAAGCTTCCATCAGCGCCAGGGCTATGAGATCATGATCGCGCTGGCCAACGGCACGGCCGAGCAGAAGCGGATGGCCCAGGACGCGCTCAACCGCTGGTGGTGGCCGTCGCTGATGATGTTCGGCCCGCCCGACGACAATTCGCCCAACACCGAACGCTCGATGCGCTGGCGGATCAAGCGCGAGACCAATGACGATCTCCGCCAGAAGTTCGTCGACATCACCGTACCGCAGGCTGAGTTCCTCGGCCTCACCGTCCCCGATCCCGACTTGAAGTGGAACGAGGAGAAGGGTGGCTACGATTTCGGCGAGGTCGACTGGGAAGAGTTTTACGCCGTGGTGCGCGGCGAAGGCCCGGTCGCGAAGGAACGGATGAAGGCTCGGCGCGATGCCTGGGAGGATGGCGCCTGGGTCCGCGATGCCGCCGCGGCGTACGAAGCAAAGCGACGCGCTCGCGCCGCAGCTTGAACTTCCCTTTCCGTCATGCCAGCGGAAGCTGGCATCTCGGCAATGATTGTCGAAGTGAAGGGAGATCCCAGCTTTCGCTGGGATGACGATTGATGACCGACTGGCCGCTATGGGAGGTATTCGTTCGTGCGAAGGGTGGCCTTAGCCATCGCCACGTTGGCAGCGTTCATGCTCCTGACCCGGAGCTCGCGCTCCGCCATGCCCGCGACACCTATACGCGGCGGCTCGAAGGGGTGAGCCTGTGGGTGGTGCCGTCGGCCTCGATCATCGCCAGCGACCCGGACGATAGCGGCCCCCTGTTCGAACCGGCCGAGGACAAAATCTACCGCCATCCGACCTTCTACGACATCCCCGACGAGGTGAAACATATATGAGCGACGCCTGGCATCTCGCGCAGATGAACGTCGGTCGCCTGGTGGCGCCACAGGGTGATCTTCGAGTCCAGCCGTTCTTCGACGCGCTCGACCGGATCAACGCGCTGGCCGATGCCAGCCCCGGGTTCGTCTGGCGGCTCCAGGATGAAGGCGGCAACGCGGCCTCCATCCAGGTTACGCCCGACCCGCTGTTCATTGTGAACATGTCGCTATGGACCGACGCGGATTCGCTGTTCAACTTTGTCTATCGCAGCGCCCACACTCCGGAAATGGCTCGGCGGCGCGAATATTTCGAGCGGTTCGAAGGCGCCTACATGGTGCTCTGGTGGGTCGAGGCGGGAACGATCCCGACGATCAACGACGGACTGTCGCGGTTATGGTGCCTTGACCGCTACGGGCCGAGCCAGCACGCCTTCACCTTCAAGGCCCGCTTCCCGCAACCGGACCAGGCGGCGCCCCCGGTCGACATGCAGCCCGACCCCTGGTGCGTGGGCCGCGCCTGATGCCGTCGCTCCCGGCCATCGAAAAGGACGTTGAGGAACAGGCGAAGCGGGCCGGCGACCATGGCGCATTCGATGCGCCCGCGGCGAGCGAGCAGGATCCTGCTCTGCTGGCCTATTGCGAACGGCTTGGCGACGACGCGTTGATCCTTGGGCAGCGGCTCAGCGAATGGTGCGGTCATGCGCCGGCGCTGGAGGTCGATCTCAGCCTCGCCAACCTGGCGCTCGACCTGGTCGGGCAAGGGACCAATTTTCTTAGCCTTGCCGGCGACGCCGACAAGCTCGCTTTCCACCGCGACGTGCTCGACTGGAAGAATTGCCTGCTGGTCGAGCAGCCCAATGGCGATTTCGCCCAGACGATCGCCCGCCAACTATTGTTTTCGACCTGGCAGCATATGCTCTACCAGCGCCTGGCCAGCTCCAAGGATCAGCGGATCGCCGCCATCGCCGCCAAGGGCGTCAAGGAAGTCGCCTATCACCGTGAGCTTGCGGCGGACTGGACCGTCCGGCTCGGCGCCGGGACCGAGGAAAGCGCGCGGCGCATGGCCGAAGGGCTCGACTGGTGCTGGCGCTTCATCCCTGAGCTGTTCGAGGTCGATGAGGTGCTCGCCGGGCTGATCGAGCGCGGCGTCGCCGCCGATCCGCGCGAGTTCGAGGCCGAATATCGGGCCGAGATCGGCGGGGTGCTGACGAAAGCAAAGCTGGAAGTGCCGGCCGATCAGCGGCCGATCCTGGGCGGCCGTCGCGGCCACCACAGCGAACATCTCGGCCATCTGCTGGCGGTGATGCAGTTCCTGCCGCGAACCTATCCCGACGCGGCCTGGTAATGGCCGAGCACTTCTACAAGCTACGGGTGGCGGAAATCGTGCCCGAGACCGACGAGGCGAACTCGATCCGGTTCGAGATCCCGGAAGGTCTGGAAGAGGTCTTCCGCTTCAAGGCGGGCCAGCATCTCACCCTGCGCACCGAGCTGGCGGGCGAGGAAATCCGCCGCAACTATTCGCTGTGCGTCGCCCCCGACGAAGGGCAGATCAAGGTCACCGTCAAGCGGATCGCCGGCGGCGCCTTTTCCAACTGGGTCGGCGATCATCTGAAGCCGGGCGACGAGCTCGACGTGATGACCCCGCATGGGTCATTTACGACCGAGTTCGACCCCAGCGCGAAGCGGCGCTACGTCGCCTTCGCCGGCGGGTCGGGCATTACGCCGGTGATGTCACTGATCAAAACCGCGCTGAAGACCGAGCCGCAGAGCCGCTTCACCCTGTTCTACGGCAACCGCGACTCCAATTCGGTGATTTTCCTCGAGGCTCTGGCCGACCTAAAGGACCGCTATCTCGGCCGCTTCGAGCTCTACCATTTCCTCAGCGACGAGGAGGGCGACGTCGAGCTGTTCAACGGCATGCTCGACCGCGAGACCTGCGACGAGGCGCTCGACCATTTGATCGGTGAGGTGAAGAACGTCGACGCTTGGTTTATCTGCGGCCCCGGGCCCATGATGGACGCGGCCGAAGCGGCGCTGACCGATCGTGGTGTGGCCAGGGATCGCATCCACATCGAGCGCTTCCTGGCCGGCCGCCCCTCGGCGGCGCTGGCCGCGCAGATGGCGCAGCTGCAGGAGAAAGCGGCGGGACTGACGCTCAGCGTCACGCTCGACGGCCGCACCCGCAAGGTCGAGTTCACCGAGGCCAACATTCTCGACAGCGCGCGCGAGGCCGGCCTTCCGGCACCGTTCGCCTGCAAGGCCGGCGTCTGCGCCACCTGCCGGGCCAAGGTCACCAAGGGTAAGGTCGAGATGGCCGCGCGCTACGGCCTGACCGACGAGGAAATCGCCGCCGGATATATCCTCACCTGCCAGTCTGTCCCTGTCGGCGAGGGGGTCGCGGTCGACTATGATGCGTGACTGTTGGTCGTCATTGGGTTAGTTCGCAGAAATGCTGGAAGAGCCGACCATGACGGGCGCGAACGAAGGCGCCCAATTCTTCGATGCACTTGGCGACGTGCAGAGCGATTCCCTGCTCGCATTGATCGCTATGGCCAATGCCGACCCACGGCCGGACAAGATCGATGTCGGCGTCGGCGTCTATCGCGACGGCGTCGGCAACACGCCGATCCTGCGAGCGGTTAAGGCAGCGGAAAAGCTGCTGTGGGAGCAGCAGCAGAGCAAGAGCTACATCGGCGGATTCGGCGACAAGCGTTACACTGAATTGCTGCGGCCGATCGTGCTCGGGCGGCATGCGGATGACGAGCGCATCGCCGGCCTCCATACGCCGGGCGGATGCGGGGCGCTGAGTCTCGGCTTCAAGCTGATTGCGACTGCCAATCCGGGCGCGAAGGTGCTGGTCGGGACGCCCACCTGGCCCAATCATATCCCGGTGATCCAGGCGGCCGGGCTGAACATCTCGGAGTATCGCTTTTACGACCGGCTCGAGACGCGGATCTGCTTTGACGAGATGCTGGCGGCGTTCGACGCGGGCCGGAAGGGTGACGTCGTGCTGCTGCACGGCTGCTGCCACAACCCGACCGGGGCCGACCTCGATCTGGATCAATGGCGTCAACTGGTGGAGGTCGTCACGCGGCGCGGGCTGACCCCCTTGGTCGACATCGCCTATCAGGGGCTCGGCCGCGGCTTCGCCGAAGATGCGGCGGGACTTCATCTGCTGCTCGACGCCTGCGACGAAGTAGTCATCGCCCAGAGCTGCGACAAGAATTTCGGCGTCTACCGCGACCGCGTCGGCTCGCTGTTTTTGAAGACTGCGAGTGCCGGTCAGAGCAAGCGGGCAATGGATCACACCATCCAGATCGCGCGCGAAATGTGGTCGATGCCGCCCGACCACGGCGCGGCGGCGGTGCGCATCGTGCTCGACACGCCCGAGCTGCGCGCCGACTGGGACATCGAGGTCGGCGAGATGCGCGATCGGATCAACCGCATCCGCGGCCGGATCGCGGCTGCGGACGAGCGCCTGGCCTATATCGGTGGGCAATTCGGCATGTTCTCGATGCTGCCGGTCAGCAAGGATCAGGTCGTCAAGCTGCGCGAAGACCATGCGATCTACATGGCTGACAGCGGCCGCTTCAACGTGATCGGCATGGCCGACCACGCCATTGATCGCTTCATCGGCGCCGTGGTCGAGGCGATGAATGGCTGATCTCGCCGAGGCGGACTTTAGGACCGACACCAGCGTCGATTGGGCGGAGGTGGCGCGGCTGGTGCTGACCAGCCGGGCGATGGACGAGTTGGAGGAAACCCGGCTCGTTCCCGAAAAGAAGGTGCTCTACCAATTCTCGGCCCGCGGCCATGACTTGGCGCAGGTCATCCTCGGCCTTCATCTGCGCGACGGCGATGCCGCCTGCGGCTATTACCGCTCACGGCCGATGCTGCTCGCGCTGGGCGTGCCGCTGGCCGATGCGCTCGGCTCGGGCATGGGCCGCGAAGGCGGCTATAGCGACGGTCGCGATATCGGCGTCGTGTTCAACTATCCCAACCCGGGCGGAGCGCATGCGCTACCGATGTGCGGTGGGGTGGGGGCGCAATATACACCGGCCGCCGGCTGGGCGCAGGCGATTGCTTACAAGGCCAAGGTGCTGGGCGAGGAAAGCGACGCAATCGCGGTGGTGCTCGGCGGCGACGCCAGCTGCGCCACCGGTGGATTTTGGTCCGCGCTAACAATTGCGACTACGCAAGCTTTGCCACTGCTGTTTTACATCGAGGACAATGGCTACGGCATCTCCGTACCATCCGATTACCAGACGCCGGGGCGCGATATCGCCGCCAATCTCGCCAGCTTCCGCAACCTCGCCATCTGGAATGGCGACGGGACCGAACCGGCCCAGGCAGCGCAGCTGATCGGCGAAGCCGTTGCCCATGTCCGCGATCGGAAGGGGCCGGCGCTGATCCGGCTGACCGTGCCGCGGCTGGAGGGACACAGCTTCCAGGACACTCAGGCCTACAAATCCGAAGCCGAAGTGAAAGCCGAATGGGCGCGTGACCCGCTGCCGAAGCTCAAGGCCTTCGCCGCGCACCTCGACTGGGGCCTGATCGAAGCCTCGGTCGAGCAGGAGGTCGAGGCGGCACGGGCCGAGGCCGAGGCGCGGGGCGTCTCTTCGCCCGACCGCGTAACCGACCACATCTTCTTCGAAGGCCAGCCAAGCCAGGTCGGTGGCGGGGCGGGGCTAACTCTCGATGGCACGACCGAGGAACCGCGGCCCGAGGGTCAGCGGATCAACATGGTCACCGCCATCCGCCGCGTGCTCGACCAGGAATTGGATGCCAACCCCAATGTCGTGGTGTTCGGCGAGGATGTCGGTCCCAAGGGCGGCGTCCATGCCGTCACGCTCGGCCTGCAGGAAAAATTCGGTGTCGATCGCGTGTTCGACACATCGCTCAACGAGGAAGGCATTGTCGGCCGCGCGGTCGGTATGGCGCTCGCGGGGCTGATGCCCGTCCCCGAAATCCAGTTCCGTAAATATGCCGAGCCGGCGACCGAGCAGATCAACGATTGCGGGACGATGCGCTGGCGCACCGCCAATCGTTTTTCCGCGCCGATGGTGCTGCGCATTCCGGGCGGCTTCTTCAAATGCGGCGACCCCTGGCACAGCCAGACCAACGAGGTGCAGTTCGTCCATAATCCTGGCTGGAAGGTGGCGGTGCCCAGCAACGCCGAGGACGCGGTCGGCCTGCTTCGCGCATCTTTGCGCGGCCATGATCCGGTGATCTTCTTCGAGCATCGCGCGATGCTCGATGATGCCTGGGCTCGGCGGCCCTGGCCCGGCGACAAATTTGTGCTGCCATTCGGCAAGGCGAAAAAGACCCGCGAAGGCGACCGGATCACGATCGTCACATGGGGCGCGATGGTTCCGCGCTGCGAAGCGGCGGCCGAAGGGGTCAGCGCCGAGGTCATCGACCTGCGCACCTTGATGCCGTGGGACTGCGACATGGTGCTCGACAGCGTCCGCCGCACGCGGCGCTGCCTGATCGTACATGAGGATTTGCGCACCGGAGGGTTCGGCGCGGAGATCGCCGCGGTGGTGGCGGACGAAGCCTTCCTCGATCTCGATGCGCCGGTCGCCCGCGTCACCATGCCCGACGTGCCGAGCCCGCATCATCCCAAGCTACTCGAATGGGCGGTCCCCTCGGTCGAGCGCATTCGCGCCGAGATCGACCGGCTGATGGGGTTCTGACGTGATCGAGGTCCGCGTTCCCGACGAACAGGAAGGCACCAAGGCGGTCGTCCGCGCCTGGCTGAAGAAGGTCGGCGAGTCGGTCGCGATCAACGACCCGCTGGTCGAGCTGGAAACCGACAAGGTCACGCAGGAAGTGCCCTCGCCGGCGGCGGGCGTGTTGACCGAGATATTGCTCGAGACCGACGACGAGGCGGAGCCGGGTGCGCTCCTCGCGCGCATTTCAGCCGGCGTTTACGATCCGCTGCCGTTCGATGAAACTAGTTCCCCGGCGAAGGCCGGGGCCCAGAGCGCTGCGCAAGCAGCGCCTAACGGCGCTCCTGGACCTCGGCCTTCGCCGGGGAACAGTGAAGCGGAAACCCGACTATCCCCCTCCGTCCGCCGCGCTCTTCTCCAGCACAATATCGACCCCTCGCGGATCCAAGGCACCGGGCGCAATGGCCGCATCACCCGCGACGACGTCGACCGCGCTGTTGCCTCCGCAACGACGGTGAGCGTCGGCGAGCCGGCGACGGCCCAGCCGCGCCACTTCGCTGGCGGGGACATTCTGCATGACCGGATGCGGCTCAAGATTGCCGAAAACATGGTCCGTGCCGTCAGCGAGGCGCCGCATGTGACGGCCCTGTTCGAAGCCGATTTCTCCATGATCGCCGCGCACAAGGCGGCAATGGCGACGAAGGGGGTCAAGCTCAGCTACACCGCCTATCTGATCAAGGCCGCGGCCGATGCGATGGCGGTCGCGCCGGCGATCAACGGGCGATGGGAGAAGGACCGGATCGCCGTATCGCCGACCATCAACATCGGCGTCGGCACCGCGCTCGGCGACAAGGGGCTTGTCGTCCCGGTGGTCAAGGACGCCGGATCGCTGACCTTGGAAGCGGTCGGCCGCGAGCTGGATGATCTCACCAGCCGCGCGCGCGCCGGAAGTTTGACGGCCGCCGATGTCTCAGGCGGCAGCTTCACAATCTCCAACCACGGCGTGTCGGGCAGCCTGCTGGCAGCACCGATCATCCTCCACGCCGGCCAGGCGGCGATCCTTGGCGTCGGCAAGCTTGAAAAGCGGGTGGTGGTGCGCGAGGTGAACGGCCAGGACGCGATCCTCATCCGGCCGATGGCCTATGTCACCCTGACCATCGATCATCGCGTGGTCGACGGCCATCAGACCAACGCCTGGCTGACGCGCTTCGTCGAACTGTTGGAAAACTGGCCGGGGAGCTGAGCTTGGCAAGAGCATCCGGTCCAAATGGCGACAGCCTGTTCGTCCGCCGGGTGTTGATCGTGCTGGCGCTCACCAGCTTGTTCGTGATCGCCTGGCTTTTGCGCGAACTGCTGCTCACCTTGTTCGGCGCGGTCGTCGTCGCCACGATCTTTCGCTCGATCGCCGATCGGATCTGCAAGGTTGTCAAGATCGGAGAGAGCGTGGCAGTGGCGCTCTCCATCTTGCTGGTGCTGGCGGTCGCCGGTGCGCTCGTCGCCCTGTTCGGCGCCCACGTAACTCAGCAGGTCGATACGCTCGACAAAACCCTCCCCGCGGCCTGGGCGTCGTTCGAGCAGCGGGTCGACGCCTTTGGACTCGGCGACCAGTTTCGACGCCTCGCCGAGGGCGTTCGTCAATCGAGCGGCTCGTTCGCCAGTCTGACCCAGGCTGCCCTTTCGATCGGCAATGCCATTGCCGGCCTGCTGATCATCCTGTTCGGCGGAATCTATCTCGCCGTCCAACCCCGCCTCTACAAGATTGGCGCGATCAAGTTGATCCCCGCGGCGAACCGCCCCTTGATCGTCGAAGCGATGGACGAATCGCAGACGGCGCTCCGGCTTTGGCTGAAGGGGCAATTGATCGCGATGGTCGCCGTCGGGTTGCTGACTTGGTTCGGCCTTTGGCTCCTCGGCATGCCTTCGGCGATGGTGCTGGGACTGCTGGCCGGAGTCCTCGAATTCATCCCCTTCCTCGGCCCGCTCCTTGCCGCCGTTCCGGGCGTGCTGCTGGCCCTCGCTGTCAGCCCGGACCTCGCGTTGTGGGTGTTGCTGGTCTATTTCATCGTCCAGCAGCTCGAAGGCTATGTCCTGACGCCGTTGATCCAGCAGTTCGAAGTCGAACTGCCTGGCGTTATTCTGCTCTTCGCGGTGTTCGGTTTCGGTATCCTGTTCGGAATGATTGGCGTCATTCTCGCTGCGCCGCTGACCGTGGTCCTCTATGTGTTGGTGAAGCGGCTTTACGTGATCGAGGCGCTGCACACGCCGACGCCGATTCCGGGCGAGGACAAGAACTGAGCGGCTAAGACCTCCACAGCTGCCGCAGCTCCGCTTCGAGGATGTCAGGATATTCCTCCGGCCAGAACAGCTTACCCTCGGCTACGCGACGAACGCCTCGGGATTGCGGCAGGATGTCGTCCAGATAGTCGGGCATCCGGGGGTCGAAAATATTATCCTGCATGCCCCAAACGATTCGCGTGGGGATCTGTAGCTGGCTCAATTTGGCCTCGATCCCAGCAAGCGGATTCGGCGCTAGCGCCATCGCGTAGGCGTTGACCTGCGCTTTCCTCTCGGCGTTGGCGACTAATGGCCCAAGATACATATCGATGGCGGTATCTGTCGGCTGGCCCGGCTTGCTGAAGCATAGGCCGCCCAAGCCCTCGGCGGAGCGCGCGAGCTTCTTGTCCTTGAGCCAGGGAACCAGCCATTCGTCGGCGAAACGTCCCTTCGCGGCGAGGTCGAGAACCGGCAGCAAGGCTGGCGGCGGCGAGTCAGGTTCCACGTCGCCGTTAGTCAGCAGCATCGTGCGGACGCGTGCGGGATGCGCCACCGCGAACAATTGCGCCACCGCTACGCCGCTATCATTTGCGACCAGGTCGACCGCATCGATCCCGAGGTGGTCGAGCAGGCTTGCGAGCATCGAGACCTGCGCGGCAGGGCTCACCGACTGGCCTTTTGCCACCTTCGTAAAGCCCTTGCCCAGGCTATCGGGCGCGATGCAGCGGCGGATCGAAGACAAGCGTTCGACCGCGTGCCGCCACTGAAATCCATTGAGCGGAAAGCCGTGAATGAACAGCGCCGCCGGACCGGCCCCGGCGTCCATATAGGCGATTTGTCCCGCAGGCAGCGCAGCGAACCGGCGCTTACGGTGCCATCGCTCCGCATATGCCGCGTCGGCTTCTGCGGCTGGGAGCGCGGCCGTTTTGCCTGCCCCCATCGTGGCGGCCACGATGCTTGCGCTTGTGCCTGCAATCATTTGTCGGCGGTTCATGCCTCATCTCCATCCTATTGATGGGCGGAGTTGGCGCGGCTGAGGTAGGCGGATCAATTACCGCGGAAGTCATTGTTCGCCGTATCGCTCGAGTTATAGCGGCGCCCATGCCGGCACAGATCGCAACCTCCAGAGTCGCCGCCTCGCCGTTCGGCGCGCTACTACGGGAATGGCGAGCGATCCGTCGCCTCAGTCAGCTCGAGCTGGCGCTGTCCAGCGGCATTTCCGCGAGGCACCTGAGTTTCGCCGAAACAGGGCGGAGCCACCCCAGCCGGGAGACGGTCCAGGCCGTCGCCAACGCGCTCGATATGCCGCTCAGCGAACGCAATGCGTTGCTGGTTGCGGCCGGCTACGCGCCGGCATTCGCCGAGACCCGCCTAGACGCGCCTGAGTTGAATCTTATCCGACAGGCGATCGATCTCACCCTGCATCAGCACGAGCCATTCCCCGCATTCGCGCTCAATCGCCGATGGGACGTGCTTTCGGCCAACCGAGGCCTACACCGAGTGATGGAATGCCTTCGTCCAGGCGGTCCGAAGCACGGCAATATCGTGCGCCAGATCTTCGACCCGGACGACATGCGACCCTGTGTGGAGAATTGGAGCGAAGTGGCGGGCGACGTTCTGGCGCATTTGCGGCACTCGGTGCGCCACCACCCAACCGACATGGACCTGCGAGCCTTGCTGGAGGAGGCGCTAAGCTACGGGGATATCCCAGCCGAGCTGCACCAGCTCGACCTCAAGGCCCGGCCGCTGCCGATCATCGTCAGCAAATTCCGGAAAGGCGAGCTTCGGCTCAGCTTCTTTTCGACTCTTACGCGGTTCGCGATGGCGGCCGATGTCGCGGTGCAGGACACGAGCATCGAATGCATGTTTCCAGCCGACGAGGCCACGCGGAAATTTTGTATTTCTGCTGCGGCCGGCGCGACTTGATGCAGAAGCTGGCGGGGGTGGCGCACCCAAGAGGATTCGAACCTCTGACCTCTGCCTTCGGAGGGCAGCGCTCTATCCAGCTGAGCTATGGGTGCGTGCGGCCCGCTTAGCTTGGACCGGCGGTAGCCGCAAGCGTCGAAGGGTGGCTGATTTCGCAGCCGCGACATAATGTTGCGGCGCGATGGAGCGAGGTCTAGCATCGCCCGAAATTCAGGAGCGGATGCATGGCCAAGTCGGCTGACAAGGTAACAATCAAAAAATACGCCAACCGGCGCCTCTACGACACGGAGAGCTCGAGCTACATCACGCTCGACCGGCTGGCGGCGATGATCCGCGAAGGGCGCGACTTCGAGGTGGTCGACGCCAAGACCGGCGAGGACATCACCCACCAGGTGCTGACCCAGATCATCGTCGACGAGGAATCGCGCGGCTCGACCATGCTACCGGTCAATTTCCTGCGTCAGCTGATCGGCCTCTATGGCGGTCAGATGCAGGGCGCCGTGCCGTCGTATCTGGATGCCGCGATGGACGCGTTCCAGAAGAACCAGGCGGCCATGGCCGGCGCGTTCGGCCCGAACATGTTTGCCGACCTCGCCAAGCGCAACATGGCGATGTTCGAGGAAGCGACCAGCGCCATGACCGGCAAGAAAAAGCAGGCCGCCGCCGAGTCTGGCGGGTCGGCCGATGAGATCGCGAAGCTCAAGGCGGAACTGGCCGCGCTTCAGGCCAAGGTCGACAAGCTGGGAAGGTAGGTCGCGCTGGGCATCCGGGGCGCCGCGCGAAGCAACGAAGATTGTCGAAACCGAACACAATTACAAGTCTTGTTTATCGCTTCCGACAACTACATGTTGTGCGTGCCATCAACGCAGCGAAAGGAGGTGATCCGATGTCTCATGGTTCAGCAGAGAGGTCGGTCCAGTTCGCTTGGAAGGTGATGGCCTAACCAGCCATCCACAGCCTTCCAGGCTTGAGCGCCCGATCGCTGACCATGTTGAAGGGAGCTGTCGTGTGGTGCGACAGCTCCCTTTTACTTGTCCCCTTTTCTCCACTAATCCGGAACCGTTTCGGCGATGAACCGCTTTTGGCGGTGATGGATTAGGGAGGCAGCAATGGCCAAGTCTTCGAGCAGCCGCGGAAAATCGGGCGGCGGTTCCAACAAGAATACGTTCGACAAGATCGCTAAGGCGGCGATGAGCCGCGAAATGCTGGCGGCCGGCCTGACGGCCGCGGCGGCCGCGATCGCCGCCAGCCCCAAGGCGCGCAAGGCGATCCGCGATGCCGGTCTCGACGCGGCAGACAGCGCCAGCCAGGCCGCCACGACGATGATGAGCAACGCCTCCAAGCTTGGCTCGCTGATCGCCGAGGCGGTCGCCGATGCGGCGCAGCGGGTGCTGTCCGGCAAATGGGCGGAGGATGAAGGCACCGGCGTAACCGCGACCTCGAAGCCGGTCGCGACCAGGTCCGCGCCGCGCAAGACGGGCGCGACCCGTAAGGCGCCGGCGGCCAAGGCCAAGACTGCTTCGAAGCCCAGGTCGGCGCGACCGGCGGCCAAGGCGGGCGCTGCGGCCAAGCGCCGCTCCAGTTCCGGCGGACGCAAGCGGGCACCGGCCAAGCCGAGCACGCCGACAAGCTGACCGCGATCGGAGCGAGATTGAAGGGCTGCGGCTTGAAACCGCGGCCCTTCGTCTATGGAAATGCCAAAAAGGTCATGCGATGGCGGGCAAATGAATCAGTCGAAATTCTCGGTCGTGATCCTGGCTGCCGGGCAGGGGACGCGGATGCGGTCCGACACGCACAAGGTGCTCCACCCGATCGCCGGCAGGCCGATGCTGATGCACCTACTGTCGACCGTCGAGAGCATGGGCGCGGAGCGCGGCGTCGTGGTCGTCGGCAAGGGACGCGAGCAGCTGGAAGCGGCGCTTGTCGGCCATGATTTTTCGACCGCGCTGCAGGCCGAACAGAAGGGCACGGGCCATGCCGTACAGATGGCCGAGCAGGCACTGGAGGGCTTCGACGGTGCGGTGCTGATCCTTTACGGCGACACCCCATTCGTGACCGAGGCCACCCTCGGGCGCATGCTCGAGCGGCTCGCCGCGAAAGACGATCCGGGCGTGGTCGTTCTGGCCAGCTCGCCCGCTGACGGCAAGACCTACGGCCGGGTCATCCTCGGCGATGGCGACCGCATCTCGAAGATGGTCGAATATAAGGACGCCAACGAGGCCGAGCGCGCGGTCAAATTGTGCAACTCGGGCATGATGGCGGCCGAGTCGAAGGATCTGTTCCGCTGGCTGACCAAGGTCGGCAACGCCAACGCCGCTGGCGAATATTACCTCCCCGACATCGTGATGATCGCCAAGGAGGAGGGCCGCGCGCCGGTCGCGATCGAGGGCGAGCCGTTCGAGACCGCTGGCGTCAACAGCCGCGCCGAACTCGCCGCGCTGGAGGAGGACTGGCAGACGCGACGGCGCTGGCAGGCGCTGGAGCAGGGGGCGACGCTGATCGACCCGGAAAGCGTCTGGTTCTCGGCCGACACCGAACTCGGCCGCGACTGCACCATCGAGCCGCACGTCGTATTCGGACCCGGAGTCAAGATCGCCGACGGTGCGACCATCCGCGCTTTCTCGCACATCGAGGGGGCGATCATTTCGGCCGGCTGCGAGGTCGGCCCGTTCGCGCGGCTGCGACCGGGCGCGGTGCTTGGCGAGGGCGCGAAGGTCGGCAATTTCGTCGAGGTGAAGAAGGCCGAGCTTGGCAAGGGCGCCAAGGCCAACCATTTGAGCTACATCGGCGACGCCTCGGTCGGCGAAAAGGCCAACATCGGGGCCGGCACCATCACCTGCAACTATGACGGGTTCGGCAAGTACCGCACCGAGATTGGCGCAGGCGCCTTCATCGGCTCCAACAGCGCACTGGTGGCGCCGGTGAGCATCGGCGACGGCGCGATCGTTGGAGCAGGCTCAGTCATCACCTCCAGCGTTGCGGCAGATGAGCTGGCGATTGCGCGCGGTGATCAGCGCGGCCTCAAGGGCTGGGCGGCCCGTTTCCGGGCAAGGCAGCAGGCGAAGAAGGACAAACAATAGCATGTGCGGAATTGTCGGCATCGTCGGTCGCGAGGCTGTGGCGCAGCGCCTGTTCGACGGTTTGAAGCGGCTGGAATATCGCGGTTATGATTCCGCCGGCATCTGCACCGTTCAGGACGGCGAGTTCGAACGGCGGCGCGCCGAGGGCAAGCTGGACAATCTCGCGCGCGAACTGGCCGCGGCTGAGCTTCACGGTGACACCGGCATTGCTCACACCCGTTGGGCGACCCATGGCGCGCCAACCGTCGGCAATGCCCATCCGCACATCGCAGGGCCGGTGGCGCTGGTCCACAATGGCATCATCGAGAATTTCAAGCCGCTGCGGGACGAGTTGATCGCCGACGGCCGCAAATTCCTCAGCGAGACCGACAGCGAAGTGGTCGCCCACCTGGTCGCGCGCGAGGTCGAGCGGGGCAGCACGCCGACCGAGGCGGTCGCGGCCGTCCTGCCGCGACTCCACGGCGCTTTCGCAATCGCCTTCCTGTTCAAGGATTATCCCGACCAGATCATCGGTGCGCGCATGGGCGCGCCGCTGACCGTGGGCTATGGCGAGGGCGAGAATTATCTCGGCTCCGACGCGCTGGCGCTGGCGCCGCTGACCCAGAAGATCGCCTATCTCGAGGAGGGCGACTGGGCGGTGGTCGGGCGCGATCGCATTCAGATCTACGACCGCGCCAACCAGCCCGTCGAGCGCGAAATCGTCGAGTCCGGCGCTTCCAGCGCGCGGATCGAGAAGGGCAATTACCGCCATTACATGCAGAAGGAGATTTTCGAGCAGCCGATCGTGGTTGCCCAGACTCTCCAGAGTTATGTCCGCCCGTTCGAAGGCAAGGTGGCGCTTCCCGATTTCGACTTCGACCTGTCGACCGTCAACCGAGTCACCATCGTCGCCTGTGGCACCAGCTTCTATGCCGGCATGGTCGCCAAATATTGGTTCGAGCAGTTTGCGCGCGTCCCCGTCGATATCGATGTGGCCAGTGAGTTTCGCTACCGCCAGCCGGTACTGGAGCCGGGCGGGCTGGCGCTGTTCATTTCGCAAAGCGGCGAGACCGCCGACACGCTGGCCGCGCTGCGTCATGCCCGGGACGAGGGCCAGACAATCGCGGTCGTAGTCAATGTCCCGACCAGCTCCATGGCGCGCGAGGCGGACCTGCTGCTGCCGACCCATGCCGGGCCCGAGATCGGCGTCGCTTCGACCAAGGCTTTCACCTGCCAGTTGGCGGTGCTGGCTGCCTTCGCCGCCAACCTCGCTTGCGCCAAGGGCCGGTTCACTGAAAGCCAGGAGCGCGACCTGGTCGATCATCTCCAGCGCGCGCCGGAAGCGCTCAACCAGGCACTGGGCCACGATGAGGACATCGCGGCGATGGCCCACCTCGTCGCCCCGGCGCGCGACGTGCTTTACCTCGGCCGCGGGCCCGATTATCCGATGGCGCTGGAAGGCGCGCTGAAGCTCAAGGAGATCAGCTACATCCACGCCGAAGGCTATGCCGCCGGCGAGATGAAACACGGCCCGATTGCACTGATCGACGAGCTCGTTCCTGTAATTGTGATAGCGCCCTCTGGTCCCCTGTTCGAAAAAACCGTCAGCAACATGCAGGAGGTTCGGGCGCGTGGCGGCAAGATCGTGCTGATCAGCGACGCCCGGGGGCTAGCCGAAGCCGGCGAGGGTTGCATGGCGACGATCGAGATGCCCGAAGTGCATCCGCTGATCGCACCTTTGGTTTATGCGGTTCCGGTCCAGCTGCTCGCCTATCATGTCGCCGTAGCCAAAGGCACCGACGTCGACCAGCCGCGCAATCTGGCGAAGAGCGTGACGGTGGAATGAGCGTGAGCCAGGAATGGTTGAACTTCGCGTTCGTGCTAGCAGCGTTAGGGTCGATCGTTTGGTTGTTTTTGTATCCTGGTAAGCGTCCACACCGATTGGCCCAAGTTTTGGACGACCCGGATCAGCCGTACACTGTTTTTACCCGCGAATTCGACCTTGAACTGCGAGGGTCGGACCTCGACACAAAATTGGTGCAAGCAAGTCCCGACTACCAAAATGGCTGGCTGAAGCTTGGTAAGGATCGGTGGCGCGATGAAATACATCTCGCAGATCGGCTTGCTGCTGAGCACCGGGATTCGTTTCGGTCGATGCTTGGTGATGCGTCATTCGGCGATAGCGCGGTGACCATTTTGATCGACCAGTCGGGCTCGATGCGAGAAGAACCTATGAGATGGGCCGCAGTTGGCGGGCGTTTGGCCGCGGAAATTCTTCAGGAGCGCGGAGCGACAGTCGAGATTCTCGGGTTTTCTACCGCAGGTTGGCGAGGTGGCTTTGCCTATCGGAAGTGGAAGGAATCGGGTCGGCCGGAAAGGCCAGGACGTCTCTGCTCCACGTTGCATATTGTCTACAAGTCGCACGAAGAGCCGATCCTTGACCGGGCGAACTGGGAGGCAATGCTCAACCCCAACGCATTGCGCGAAAACGTCGATGGAGAGGCATTGGAATGGGCCGCAGCGCGACTTCGCGGCACAGGGAAGGCTATAAAGCGACTGATCATACTATCTGATGGCGCGCCAGTTGACGACGCAACGTATGTCCACAACGGGGGTGGGTACCTGGGCCGGCATCTGCGCAGCGTCATCGCTGACCTAGAATCTCAAGGAGATCTCGATGTCAGCGCAGTCGGCATCCGTCACGCAGTGGATGCATACTATGACCGGTCGACGTCTCTGGACGATTTGACGCAGTTGCCGGAACTGCTGGCGCGGTGGTTGTCAGCGTCGGCACCTGAGGAAGCAAAATGAAGCACATCGGCATCCTCGCTCACAGCTTCGAGGGCGCGACGCTCTGTTTCCGCACCGCCTGCCTCGAAGGGGTGAGTCGGCTCGGCCCACATATGCACCCGGAAATCACCATGACCTGCAGCGCGATGGCGCTGGTGCTCGATGCGTGGGAGCGGGGGGACAATGGAGAACTTCGCGCCTTCTTCATGAAGGATGCCGAGCGGCTTGCGGCGGCAAGCTGCGACTTCTTCGTGCTGCCGGACAATACGGCACATATCGCGATGGAGTCGCCGGGCGAGCCCTTTCCGCTACCGGGCCTAAACATTGGCGAGGTAGTTGCCGAGCAGGCTATGGGAGACGGCCGCCGAAAGGTCGGAATCCTCGGCACGAAATATACGATGACCGGGCCGGTCTATCCCGGCGCGCTTGGCCGGCGGGGGATCGAATGGGCCGTGCCGGACGAGGCCGATCGCAGGATCGTCGACGACATCATCTTCGGCGAACTCTGCCTCGGTACCTTCACCGATGAATCCCGTGATGCCTATGTGCGCATCATCGAAAAGCTGAAGGCCGACGGCTGCGACGCGGTGGCGCTGGTTTGCACCGAAATCCCCCTGCTGATCACGCAGGATGTTTCGCCGCTGCCGATCCTCGACTCGACTCGCCTGTTGGCAGCCGCTGCGGTCGAGGTGGCGCTCGGCGAACGACCGGTGCCCGAATGGCGTGGCGGCCCGGTCGCCCGCTAGGCGCGCCGGTCTGCCTAACCGGACGGATACGCCAAACCTGCCTAAGCGTTTTGGGGCAAAGCGTCACCATCGAAAGGATGTTCGACCATGCCCCGCGGACACAAGAGCGCCTACACCGACAAGCAGAAGCGTAAGGCCCAGCATATCGAGGAAGGCTATCGCGAAAGCGGCGTGCCCAAGAAGGAAGCTGAGAAACGCGCCTGGATGACCGTCAACCTGGAATCCGGCGGCGGCAATCTGTCGGGGTCCGGACGGGGTCGCAAGGATACCCATGTCGCCTCGTCGCGCGGTGGGCGGGCGCAGAAGTCGGGCAGCTGGGAGCAGCGCTCCGCTGCTGCGCGCAAGGGCTGGGTCACCCGGCGCAAACATGAAGCGGCGCGTCGCCGGGCGGGCTAGGCGGCCGCCCGTTTCTCTTCCAGCATGCGCACGTGGCGCGCCAGCCGCTCGTAGAGAAAATCGATCACCAGCCTGACCCTCGGCGTGTGGCGAACGCGTTCATGGGTCAGCAGCCACATCTGCCGATGATGGTCGTCGCGCGGCGGGATGCAGCGGATCAGGTCGGGCTCTCCGTCGGCCACGATGCACGGCAGCACCGCGATGCCGAACCCGGAACGGACCGCCATCAGCAGGCCTGTCGAGGTGGCATGGTGCATCGCCACCTGGCCTTCGAGGCCCAGCGAACGCAACCACTTCTCATAGTGCAGCCATAGCTTGCCGCCGCCGCC
Organism: Sphingomicrobium sp.; assembly: GCA_036402035.1. Classification (GTDB taxonomy): domain Bacteria; phylum Pseudomonadota; class Alphaproteobacteria; order Sphingomonadales; family Sphingomonadaceae; genus Sphingomicrobium. The sequence goes on along the minus strand of DASWTR010000338.1, from coordinate 7,903 downwards.
GCCGATGATGGCATGCCGCAGCAAGTTTTCCCGCGTACGGGGAACGCCGTGCCGCTCGGCATATTCCCGGCTGCAATAGAGGGTCCAGTCGTCGATGCACAGGCTTCGGCCAACCACGCCGGCCGACTGCTCGCTCGCTGTGCTGCGAAGCGCAATGTCGGCCGCGCCCTCGCCAAGATCGAGCAGCTCCTGTTGCGTGTCGATTTCGATGATGATCTGCGGATGAAGCTCGTGCAATTCCCTCAGCATCGGCGCGAGGAGGGTGTTGGCGAAGATTTCCTGCGTCGTGATCCGCACCACGCCGCTGGAATCCCGGCCGAGCGCGGCGGCGGCCTCGCCGAAGCTGTGAGCTGCGTCCTCGACGGATTGGGCGCGTTCCACCAGGCCTTCCCCGGCCGGTGTTAGCACGTAGCCAGCCTGCCGCTTCTCGAACAAGGTCAGGCCGAGCGCCTCCTCCAGCGCCGCGATGCGCCGGGCGACTGTGGTCTGGCTGACTCGCAGCGCCCTGCCGGCCGCCAGCGTGCTGCCGTGGTCGGCCACCGCCAAGAAATACCGCAGGTCGTTCCAGTCGAGCATCGCCGCCCTCCTACGCGCCACCATCCTAGCGCACATTCTGCAATTATGCAGAACTATACCGCAACATCGTTGCTTATGAAAACTGATTTTTGAGTATAGATGAAAGGTCGCGCCGGATTGACCGGCCCCAAATCAGGGAACGCGACATGACCAAGATCTTCATCGCCACGCTGCTGGCTTTCACCGCGACTCCGGTCCTCGCCGAAGCGCCCGCCATTGCGGTCAGCACCGTCCAGACCGCCGACCTCGACCTGTCCACCGCGAAGGGACAGCGCGCCCTCGACCTCCGCCTCAGCCAGGCTGCCAAGGAAGTGTGCGGCAAAGCGTCGCCAAGCGATCTCGCGGGCCAGAACGAAGCCCGCCGCTGCCGCACCGACACGCTAGCCCAGCTCGCGAGCGAACGCGACCAGCGCATCGCCCGCGCCAACGGCGAACCGATCGAAGTGGCCGCCCGTTGATCAGAATTGATCCGTCGTGATGGCATCGGCGGCTGGCTTCGGGGCTGATGCCATCGTATCCCCGGACTACGCACGAAACGCTTCCGCAATCTCCAGACCGATCATTGAGATCGATTATTCCGTGCTTGAACCAATCGTCCCAGCGGCCATCTAGCAAGTCTGGAACGGGAGGTTTGCATGAAGGGCTATCACGAGGATATCGAGCGGCAGACGGTCGATAATGGCGATTTCCGCCGAGTGCTCTACACCGGGCCGCATCTGCAGCTGGTGGTGATGAGCCTGCCGCCTAGCTGCGATATCGGCGCCGAGGTTCATGAGGACCGCGACCAGTTCTTCCGGTTCGAAGAGGGCCGCGGTCAGGTCGATATCGACGACAATACGTACGACGTGGTTGACGGCAGCGGCGTGATCGTTCCCGCCGGCGCGCGGCATAACGTCCGTAACACCGGTGACGGGCCTCTCAAGCTTTACACGCTCTACGGCCCGCCCGAGCATAAGGACGGCGTCGTCCAATCGACCAAGGAAGAGGCCGATGCCCGCCACCATGACGAAGAGTGGGACGGGGCAACGACCGAGTAACGATATTCGGTAACCATTGCGTAGGATGCCGGGCCGATACTCCCTCCCGTAGGAGAAGGCCAATGCACAGCTTTCACCCTTCGCGCGGGAGGATCCTTTTCGAGGTCCTGTGCGCAGCTGGGATAGCGGCATCCTGTGGTGGCGCATGGATGCAAACGGGCGCGTCGGCATTGCTGGCAGCTGCGTCTGTCGCGACGCTCTACAGTGTCGTCCATTTCTTTGACCTTTTCCGGAAGAATCCGACGGCCGACGTCGAGCCGCAGCGCATCGAGTTCGAGCCGCCGGTCGCGGCGGAGTTCGCTCTGGATCGGCAGGAAGGCCGAGCGCCTCTGGCGGCGATTGAACCACGCCTGGTCATCGACAATGTGGTCGAGGATGCGCAGGCCGTAGACCAGGTGCCGCCGGTTGATGAGGAGGCTGCTCCGTCCGCGAAATCAGGTCGTCGAGCCAAAACTCCGCGCAAGAGCACCGCTCGGGCCAAAGCCCCAGCAAGCGCGAAGGGTGTTGAGCAGCCTGCCTCTGAGACGGAAATCGAAAAGCCGGCGCTTTCTGATGTGGCGGAGGTCGTGGAACCCGAGCCCCACGAAGAGCCGTTCCACTCACCCGTCGCACCCTTGTTCGAGCCGGAGCCGTTCGTCCGCCAGCAGCAGCGTGCCATGTTCGGTCGGAAGGCGGGCTGAACTCCAACCCGGTTGCGAAGCGCGGCATGCCGCCTAAGCTGCATCCCGGCGGTGGATTCGGGAGAGCGGTGTTGCGAAAATTACTGGTGGCGACGGCGGTGGCCGTTGCGCTGACGGCGACGGGCGCGGTGGCTGCGCCGACCTATATTCATGCGGGCCGTTTGATCGCCGTGCCGGGGCAGGCGGTCCGCGCGGCCGCGACGATTATCGTCGATGGCGAGCGGATCATCGCAGTCCGCGACGGCCATGTCGCGCCGGTAGAGCCGGGCGCCAAGGTCGTCGACCTTCGCGACAAGACGGTGCTGCCTGGCCTGATCGATAGCCATGTCCACCTGTCGTCCGATCGCGGCGGCGAGGCAGAGCTGGTCGCCTTCATGCGCGAAGAGCCGCAGATGAACGCCCTCGAAGCGCAGTGGAACGGGATGAAGACGCTCCACGCCGGCTTTACCACGGTCCGCAACTTGGGCGACGAAGGGGCGACGCTGGCACTCCGCGAGGCGATCAAGCGCGGCTGGGTGCAGGGTCCCCGGATCGTCGACGCGGCGCGCAGCATCTCGACCACCGGCGGCCATATGGACGGGCGGGGCGGTCTCAATGACGATCTGGTCGCCCATCTGCCCGATCCCGAGAATCTGTGTGACAGCGCCGAGAGCTGCCGGCGGGTCGTACGCCGTCAGATCGATCGCGGCGCCGACGTGATCAAGTTCGCCACCACTGGCGGCGTCAACAGCGGTACCGGCCTGGCCACCCGCATGATCGAGGAAGAGGCGAAGGCGCTGGTCGACACAGCCCACGCCTATGGCCGCAAGGTCGCGGTCCACGCTCATGGCGCCGACGGCATTAAGCTCGCCCTTCGGGCCGGCGCGGACTCGATTGAGCATGGCACGGTGATGGACGACGAAATCGTCAGGCTGATGAAGGCCAAGGGCACTTATTATGTGCCGACCCTGTCTACCGTGAACGGCTACCTGGAGCGGCTGGCCAAGGATCCCAACGCCTATAGCGGCGCGGTCAGGCAGCAGATCGAATGGCGCATTGGCATCACCGGCCAGTCGTTGCGCAAGGCCTATCCGGCGGGTGTCAAGATCGCCTTCGGCACCGACGCCGGAGTCAGCAAACACGGCCGCAACGCCGACGAGTTCGAGCTGATGGTGAAGAACGGCATGCCCCCTGTCGAGGCGATTAAGGCGGCGACCGTCAACGCCGCCGACCTGCTCGGCCTGGGTCAGGAAGTCGGCACCATCGAAGCGGGCAAGAGCGCCGACATCGTCGCCGTGACCGGCGATCCACTGACGGATGTGACGGTGCTCAAACGGGTAGAGTTCGTCATGGCTCGCGGCGACGTGGTCGTTCCCTGACGCGTTCAACCCGTCATCGCGCTTTAGGATTTGTTGACGGCAAGCGGTTAGAATGGCGCCTCAGGCTTTGGGGCGATGTGATGAACCTGAAAACGATCGGGGCGGGGTTGGTGCTGCTGGCGCTCGCGGGCTGGCAATTCACGACGCACGGGATTGGCGTCAACACGCTCATTTTCGCAGCTGGAGGAATCGCCGTCGTGGCGTTTGGCGCGATGGGACGCACCATCGAGGCGAACCAGGCCAGAGATACCGCCGACTTCCTGACCGATCCGGGCGGCGCAATCGTGGATGCCGCAACCGACCGGCTGGGCGAGTGGCTGGGCGACGTCACCAAACCCAAGCAGGAAGAGTTCGACCCGGACGCGGCGATTGCCCGTTATATGGCCAATCGGCCGGAGCCTGCGCCAGCCGCCGCCGAGCCCCGCCTCGACTTGCCAAGGTTCGGGCGCAAGGGCGTGGGATCAGTGGAGAGCTGATCGATCCGGTCAACCTTGTCAGGCGATGACCTTAACGCCTTCCTTGGCCCATTCCTTGTCGACATCGACGTCCTGCTCGGCCCACTCGGCGCGGGTCCAGCATTTTACTTCCTCAAGCCGGCTGCCGGTCACCGCCTCGATCCGCAGGCAGTATCTGGTGTTCGCATCGCCTGGTGGGGCGATCGCCGGAGCAGGATCAGATTGTGTCGCAGACACTGGCGCGGCGGCAACGATCATGCCGATAGCGACGAACAATTGTTTGTAAGCCATCTCGTGTCTCCTCGAATGGCAGTGCCGACATCCCTCGGGCGAGCCTAGCGCCAATAACGATTGGATGCGAGGCGTGTTGCCGCCCCGCGGTTGACCGGCTGATGCTCCGCCGCTAAGGGGCCGCTCGTCCGAAGGGCGCCTGTGATTCTTCGCTTCCCCCAGGGCAAGAGCTGAACATTGCTCAACGACGTGAAGGCCCGCTGGCCCCAGGCTGCCGGGACTTCGCGCTTTTGCGTTGCGCAAAGTAACCGCCGGATGTCCGGTAACGAAAGGTGAAGGCTTCATGCCGACGATTAACCAGCTGATCCGCAAGGGTCGCGAACCGCAGAAGGCCAAGTCGAAGGTCCCTGCGATGGAGCAGAACCCGCAGAAGCGCGGCGTCTGCACCCGTGTCTATACCACTACCCCGAAGAAGCCGAACTCGGCGTTGCGCAAGGTCGCCAAGGTGCGCCTGACCAATAGCCGCGAGGTCATCAGCTACATCCCGGGTGAAGGTCACAACCTGCAGGAGCACTCGGTGGTCCTGATCCGCGGCGGCCGTGTGCGCGACCTTCCGGGCGTGCGTTATCACGTGCTTCGCGGCGTGCTCGACACGCAGGGCGTGAAGGACCGTCGTCAGTCGCGCTCCAAGTACGGCGCCAAGCGCCCGAAATAAGCTGGTTCGTCGGCCGCGCCGCTACGAAGCAGGCGCACCGCTCTGAAAGGATTTTCCAATGTCACGTCGTCGTCGCCCAGAAAAGCGCGTCATCCTCCCCGATCCAAAGTTCGGGGATCTCGTCCTGTCGAAGTTCATGAATTCGGTCATGCTCGACGGCAAGAAGTCGGTCGCCGAGAGCATCGTTTATACGGCGCTCGAGAATGTCGAGCAGCGCCTCAAGAAGGACCCGCTGCAGGTGTTCCACGATGCGCTCAACAATGTGAAGCCGGGCATCGAGGTCCGCAGCCGCCGCGTCGGCGGCGCCACCTACCAGGTGCCGGTCGAGGTGCGCGTCGAGCGCGCCCAGGCCCTGGCCATCCGCTGGCTGATCTCGGCTGCGCGCGGCCGTTCGGAAAAGACCATGTCGGGCCGCCTGTCGGGCGAGTTGATGGACGCGTCGCAGAACCGCGGCAACGCGGTCAAGAAGCGCGAGGACACGCACCGCATGGCCGAAGCCAACCGCGCCTTCAGCCATTATCGCTGGTAATCTGGCGCTGGTAATTTTCGTACCTATATCGTGAGGGACCGGCCCGGCCGGTCCCCCGCACATTCAAGGAAGCTTAGATCATGGCCCGCAGCCATCCGCTCGACCGCTATCGCAATATCGGCATCATGGCGCACATCGACGCCGGCAAGACGACGACGACCGAGCGCATCCTCTATTACACCGGCAAGTCCTACAAGATCGGCGAAGTGCATGAAGGCACCGCCACCATGGACTGGATGGAGCAGGAGCAGGAGCGCGGGATCACCATCACCTCCGCCGCGACGACCTGTTTCTGGGCTGCCGAAGAGGGCAAGGGCCCCGAGCACCGGATCAACATCATCGACACGCCGGGCCACGTCGACTTCACCATCGAGGTCGAGCGTTCGCTGCGCGTGCTCGACGGCGCCGTCGCCTGCTTCGACGGGGTCGCCGGCGTGGAGCCGCAGTCGGAAACCGTGTGGCGCCAGGCCGACAAGTACGGCGTGCCGCGGATGTGCTTCATAAACAAGCTCGACCGCACCGGTGCCAGCTTCGACTATTGCGTACAGTCGATCATCGATCGCCTGGGCGCACGTCCGGCGGTCCTGTATCTGCCGATCGGTATCGAGAGCGATTTCAAGGGCCTGGTCGACCTGGTCGAGAATCGCGCGATCATCTGGCTCGACGAGAGCCTCGGCGCGAAGTTCGAATATCAGGAAATCCCCGAGGAGCTGAAGGACAAGGCCGCGGAAGCGCGCACGAACCTCATCGAGCTCGCCGTCGAGCAGGACGACGAGGCGATGGAAGCCTACCTCGAAGGCACTGAGCCTGACACTGCGACCCTCAAGAAGCTGATCCGCAAGGGTACGCTGGCGATGGCGTTCGTGCCCGTGGTGTGCGGCTCGGCGTTCAAGAACAAGGGCGTTCAGCCCCTGCTCGACGCGGTCGTCGACTATCTGCCGAGCCCGCTCGACGTTCCGGCCATCAAGGGGATCCTGCCCAATGGCGACGAAGACTCGCGCGCCTCGGACGACGCGGCCCCGTTCTCGGCGCTGGCGTTCAAGATCATGAACGATCCGTTCGTCGGCACGCTGACCTTCGCGCGCATCTATTCCGGCAAGCTGGAGACGGCGAGCCAGGTGATGAACAGCGTCAAGGACAAGAAGGAAAAGGTCGGCCGTATGCTTCTCATGCATGCCAATGACCGCGAGGACATCCAGGTAGCCTACGCCGGCGACATCGTCGCTTTGGCGGGCCTTAAGGACACGACCACCGGCGACACGCTGTGTGCCATCAATTCGCCGATCATTCTCGAGCGGATGGAGTTCCCTGATCCCGTCATCGAGCTGTCGGTCGAGCCGAAGACCAAGGCAGACCAGGAAAAGATGGGCGTTGCGCTCAACCGCCTCGCCCGCGAGGATCCGTCGTTCCGCGTGTCTACGGACCACGAGAGCGGCCAGACCATCATCAAGGGGATGGGCGAGCTCCACCTCGAGATCCTGGTCGACCGCATGAAGCGTGAGTTCAAGGTCGAGGCCAATGTCGGCGCCCCGCAGGTCGCCTACCGCGAGTATCTGGCGAAGCCGGTCGAGCTGACCTACACCCACAAGAAGCAGTCGGGCGGCTCCGGCCAGTTCGGCGAGATCAAGATCGCGGTCGCTCCGGGCGAGCGCGGCTCGGGCTTCCAGTTCTTCGACGAGATCAAGGGCGGCAACGTTCCGAAGGAATATATCCCGTCGGTCGAAAAGGGCCTGCGGGAGACCGCCGAGACCGGCTCGCTGATCGGCTTCCCGATCATCGACTTCGAGGTGCACCTGATCGACGGCAAATACCATGACGTCGACTCGTCGGCACTGGCGTTCGAGATCTGCGCCCGCGGCGCGATGCGTGAAGTGGCCCAGAAGGCCGGCATCAAGCTGCTCGAGCCGATCATGAAGGTCGAGGTGGTAACCCCCGAGGATTATCTCGGCGATGTCATCGGCGACCTGAATTCGCGGCGCGGCCAGATCCAGGGCACCGACACCCGCGGCAACGCGCAGGCGGTCGAGGCGATGGTGCCGCTGGCGAACATGTTTGGCTATGTGAACCAGCTGCGCTCGTTCACCCAGGGCCGGGCCCAGTACACCATGCAGTTCTCGCACTATGAAGAAGTGCCGCAGAACGTCGCCGACGAAGTGAAGGCGAAGCTGGCGTAACCTGTTTTTTGTCGCTAAGGGCGCGCTCGCAACTAGGGCGAGCGCCGCCCGAATTACCTTAAGAGAAGAAGAGGCGTAAAATGGCGAAGGCGAAATTTGAGCGGACGAAGCCGCACTGCAACATCGGCACCATCGGTCACGTCGACCA
>DASWTR010000337.1:0-3049 GCA_036402035.1 Sphingomicrobium sp. | reverse complement strand
TGAGGCTCCGTCGCGGGCGAATTCGTAGAACAGGCGCCAGCTTTTGTCCGGCGCCTGGAGCAGCGTCGCTTCCTTGAAATTCCCCTCACCCTTCGGCGCCTTGAAGATCACCTCGCGCTTCTCCAGCGAATAGGGATCGGGCCCTGCCGCCAGCAACATCGATCCCTGCCGTCGATCGGCACGGACGCCGGTGTAGAAGACGATCAAGCCTTCCGCGGTTTGAACGACGGTGGGGTCTTCCACGCCCCCGCTGTCGATCGATTCAGGGCCGGGTACGATCACCGGACGCTCGTCCATGTGAAAGGTCAGCCCATCGTTGGAATATCCGCACCAGATGACCCCGGTCGGGTCGAACGACCGGAACGGGTTCGGTACCCCGCGCATCATCATCCATAGTTTATTATCGGTTCCCAGCCACACGAACGGGCTCATCCAGTCCATCGACTTCAATGGCTCGCCGGCCATCAGCCACACCGCTTCGACCTTCTCGACGACATAGGCGACCATCGGCGTCAGGCGCCCTGGGCGATGGTCAGCGACAGGCCCCCGTCGATCACCACGCTCGTCCCGGTGATATAATCGGCGGCTGGCGACAGCAGGAAGGCGACCAGCTCCGCCACCTCCTCGGGCTTACCGGCCCGGCCCCAGGGGATGCAGCGCTCCTTGCGCTTGAGCTCCTCGGGATCGTCGATCGCCGACTGGTTCATCGGCGTCAGGATCATGCCCGGCGCGACGCCGTTCACGGCAATGCCCTTTGGCGCCAGCTCCAGCGCCAAAGTGCGGGTCAGTTGGGAGAGCCCGCCCTTGGCGGCATCATAGTCCGCGCCGCCGGCGCGCGGCGCGAACTCGTGGATCGACGAGATATTGACGATGCGCCCTTTGCCGCCGCCCAACCGCCGGACGAACTCGCGGCACGTCAGGAACGGCCCGCGCAGATCGGTCGCGACAACCTTGTCGAACTGGTCCGCGCCCAGCTCGGCAAGCGGCTTGCCCGACATGTTGAGGCCCGCGGAATTGACCAGCCATTCGGCAGTTCCCAGCTCCTCCGCCTGGTCGAACAGCCGGATGACCGCTTGCTCGTCGTCGACATCGCACTGCACGGCCAGCGCTTCTCGCCCCTTGCTGCGAATCTTGCCCACGACTTCGTCGGCCGCTCCCTCCTTGCTATGGTAGGTGATGACGACATCGGCGCTGTCGGCCAGCCGCAGCGCACAGGCGGCGCCGATACCCGACTCCCCGCCGGTTACCACCGCGAGCGTCATCGCGGATCGAGCCTGAGCAGTCGCCCCCCGCTTTCCCCATCCTGGAGCAGATAGACGCTTCCGTCCGGCCCCTCGTCGATCGCTCGGGTGCGCGCGTTCATCGGCCAATTGTCCGCCTTGCGCGCCTCGTCCCCGTCAATGTCGATCCGGATCAACGCCTCGCCCGATAGAGCACCGACCAGCGCATCGCCCTTCCATTGGGGGAATTTGTCGCCGTTGTAGATCAGCAGCGCGCCTGGCGAGATCGATGGCGTCCACCACACTTTCGGCGCCTCGAAACCGTCACCCGGCTTATGGTCGGGAATTGGCCCGCCGCCATAATGGCTGCCATTCGATGCTCGCGGCCAGCCGTAGTTCCTGCCCGGCAGGATCAGGTTGATTTCGTCGCCGCCCTGCGGGCCCATCTCCGCCTCCCACAGCCGCCCGTCGGGCGCGAACTGGATGCCGAGCAGGTTGCGGTGACCGATCGACCAGAATTGGGCGGCGACGCCGCCGCGAGAAGCATAGGGATTGCCCGGCGCCGGCGCGCCTTCATCGGTCAGGCGGAGCACCTTGCCGAGGTTACCGCTGAAGTCCTGCGCCGGAGCCATTTTCTGCCGGTCACCCGACGTCAGATAGAGGAAGCCGTCCGGCCCGAACGCGATGCGGTGGGAGAAATGACCGTCGCCAGTCACCTTCGGCTGCTGTCGCCAGATCACTTTGAAGTCGCGCAGCGCCGGAGCCGCCGCATTGCTGAGGTCGAGCCGGCCATAGCCAAGGGCGGCGCCGCTGGTGCCGTTCGGACCGCCTTCGACATAGCTGAGGTACACCCGCTGATTCCCGGCGAAGTCCGGATGCGGCATGACGTCCCCCAGCCCGCCTTGTCCCGCATTCACGACGCTCGGAACCCCGGAGACCGCCGTGCGCTTGCCGTTGGTGACATCTACCAGCCACAGCTTTCCTTCCTTCTCCGTCAGCAGCGCGGCATTGGTTAGCCGGAGGCCGCTGCCCGGCAGGAAAGCCATCGCCCAAGGCGTGCTGAACTTCGCGACCTCAGAGACCCTGAATGGCGTGCCTCCACGGGCTTCTCGTTGGGCGCTTCCTTCGGACTGGCAGGCAGCGCACAGGGCGGCCGCAATCGCCGCGGCTTGCAAAATGCTCCGGTTCAACCGATTTCTCCCTCATTAACAGGGCGGAACGAAGGACTCGCATGCAAGTCGCCCTTCTCTCGCTCGCAACCGCCTTGCCGCCCTACAGCGTTGAGCAAAGCGTCGCGAAAGCCAAGGCTCGCGAAGTGTTCGGCGGCCGGAAGGAGCTGTTCGACCGGCTGTCGAGCGTGTTCGACAATGCCGGCATCGCCCGCCGGCACATCGTCGCCCCAACCGAGTGGTATGAAGAGCCTCACGGCTGGAAAGAACGCAATCGCGTCTATCTGGATGCATGCGACGCCCTGTTCCGCGATGCGGCAACAGCGGCCATCAGCCAGGCGGGGCTCCGGCCATCGGACATCGATGGGGTCGTCGCAGTCTCGACCACCGGCATCGCCACGCCCAGCCTCGACGCGCGCAACGGGCCGGCTATGGGGCTGCGCGCTCACGTCCGCCGTGTACCGATCTTCGGCATGGGCTGCGCCGGCGGAGTCAACGGCCTCGCCACCGCCGCTCGTCTGGCGGCGGCGGAGCCGGGAAGCCGCTGGCTTTATGTCACCATCGAGACCTGCTCGATCGCCATCCGGCTCGACAGCGACGATCCCGCCGCGATCGTCGCTACTGCCATCTTCGGCGACGGCGCGGCCGCGGCCATCATCG
>DASWTR010000336.1:0-4666 GCA_036402035.1 Sphingomicrobium sp. | reverse complement strand
ACCTTGCCGTTCATCTTGAGCGTCATCGGATTGCCGTGGCGGTCGCGGCTGCGGCCGACCGCCATGCGGATCCAACCTTCCGAAATGCAATATTCCTCGACGTTGGTCTTCTCGGCGCCATTGAAGCGGATGCCGACGCCCTGGGCGAGCACTTCCTGGTCGAAGTGCGGGCTGCGCGGGTCGAGCGACAGGCGATCGGGGAGCGGCTTTTTCTCTTCGGGCATGCGGCGCGCCCTAGCGCCGGCCTGCCATTGCCGTCAACGCGCGACCGAGGTCACGGCTTGGCCGCAGCGAATTCCAGCGCTTGAATAGTGACGGCTGGAGTGGGAGCCCGCTGCACGCGTCCTTCGACCCGGCCCTGGCTGCAAGTCCAGGTAAAGCGCCCCTCCATCGCGGACAGCGGCTTGACCGGCTCACTCGCCGCGCACGTGCCGACCTCGGCCTTCACGCCGGAGATCAGCTTGGCCCAAGCCGACGTGTCGCGATCCATCAGCATATTGTTGGCGAGCGGCGCCGAGCCAATGTCGCCGCTGCGCCAAACTGCCCGAGCCGCCTCATAGGCGGTGGCAAGGCCGGCGCTGATGGGGACTGGAAGATCCATGAGCGCGCCCGCCTTATTGAGCGCCAGCAACGCGCGGGTCGCCGGAAGGCTAGGCCCTCCGTAGGTCCGGTTTGAAAAGGCGAAGATGCCCACGCCCTTGTCGGGCAGGAGCATGACGATCGAACCATAGCCGGGGTAGCCGCCACTGTGAGTGACGATGCGACCGAGATCGCAATCGTCGATCACACGCCAGCCCATGCCGTAGGCTGTGGCCTGCCGGCAGGGCGGGCCAGCGATGGCCGGATTGCGATTCTGCGCCTCGACGAAATTGGATCCGGTGACGATTTCGCGCACGGTCGATCGGCGAACCGGGCCGCTGTCGGGACCATCGCGCGCCGGCCACGCCGACAGCAGGAAAGCGACCCATTTCGCATAGTCGTCGGCGCTGGTTTCGACTCCTCCCATCGCGCCGAACGCGCCATCCTTCATGTCCGGCTCGCGTACCCATCGATTGTCCTGCCAGCGATAGCCAATAGCGCGCCGCGCGGACGGCGACTTGAAGACGTCGTAGGTCGTCGAAGTCATGCCGAGCGGGACCATCAGGCGGGTGCGGATATAGTCCTGGTAAGGCTGGCCCGAGACATTGGTGACGATCCGCCCGAGCAGCGCATAGCCGAGATTGGAATATTCCATGGCGAGGCCCGGCGAGCGCGAAAATGGCACGCCCGCATTGAGCAATGCGGTGAATTCGGGCTCGGTCAGCACCTGTTGCCGATCGCCCCAGGGATTGTCCTCGACCATGCCGGCGCTGTGGTTGAGCAGGTCGCGAACGCGGATTTTTGGGGCATCGGCGGTCGGGTAGGACCAGCCTTTCAGTTCCGGCACATAAAGTTCGGCGGGATCGTCGAGCCGGACCTTCCCCTCGTCGCGGAGCTTCAGGATGGCGAGGGCGGTGAACGCTTTCGACATCGAGGCGATGCGGAACAGGCTGTCGGGCCGGACCGACGCTTTGCTTGACGTATCGAGTACCCCGAGCGTGCCAAGGTGGACCAGCCGGCCATCGGCGACGATCCCGTAAGCCAGGCCTGGAGCATGGGCCGACAGTCGCCAGTCGGAGAAAATCTTGTCGACCTCGGCAAGCGTCGCCGGGTTGATTGCAGTGGTCTGGGTCGGAGCAGGAACTGGCTGGGCAGCGAGATTCGAAAGCGGGACGAGCCCGAGAATAGCCAGCCCAATACCACAAGCCCTGATCATTATCGGTTCCCCTCGCCGTCCGACGGCAGGCTAGGGCCGCCATGCGGCGGCCGTCAATGAACCGGCTTTCGACGAACGGCGGTCGGCATGACGTTGTCATCGCCCCGTCATCCCGCCAAAGTCCGCCGCGTTTTCCAGTCGGTGGGGTCTCTACATGCGCCATATTTCGCTGCTCGTGTCCTGTTCGCTGTTCGCCGCCGCGAGCGCCCTCGCCCAGCCTGCCCCGACGCCGCCGGTCGCGCCCCCGCCGCCACAGCCGGGACAGGCCGAGCCGATCACCCAGTCGCAGCCCCCAGGCATCGCTCCGGCCCCTGGCAGCGAGGGCAAGAAGGACGCGAAGTGGGACGTCAACGCCCGCCATGCGCCCGGCCGCGAGGTGACGATCGACACCCGCACCGGCACCTGGATGAGCCTCGACGTCTCGCCCGACGGGCGCGAGATCGCGTTCGATCTGCTCGGCGACATCTATGTGATGCCGATCGAGGGCGGCGAGGCGCGCGCGATCCTGACCGGGCACGCGTGGGAGATGCAGCCGCGCTATTCGCCGGACGGTTCCGAGATCGCCTTCACCTCCGACCGTGGCGGCGGCGACAATATCTGGGCGGCGCGCCGCGACGGCTCCGCCCCGCGCCAGGTCACCAAGGAGGACTTCCGCCTGCTCAACCAGGCCGACTGGACGCCCGACGGCAATTTCATCGTCGCCCGCAAGCATTTCACCTCGGCACGATCGCTCGGCTCGGGCGAGATGTGGCTCTATCACCGAGGCGGCGCGGCCAAGGGCGGCGGCGTGCAGATGACCAAGGCCCGCACCAAGCAGAAGGACACCAACGAGCCGGCCTTCTCGCCCGACGGCCGCTACCTCTATTTCTCCGATGACGCGACGCCGGGCGACATCTTCCAATATTCGAAGGATCCGAATGGCCAGATCTATGTGATCCAGCGGCTCGACCGGCAGACCGGCGAAGTCGAGACCTTCGTCGACGGCCCGGGCGGCGCGATCCGGCCGACGCCCTCGCCCGACGGCAAGAGCTTGGCCTTCATCCGTCGCGTCCGGTACAAATCGACGCTGATGCTGATGGACCTGAAATCCGGCCGCATCACGCCGCTCACCGACATGCTCGACCGCGACATGCAGGAGACCTGGGCGGTCCACGGCGTCTATCCGGGAATGAGCTGGACGCCCGACAGCAAGTCGATCGTCTTCTGGGCCAAGGGCGGAATCCACCGCGTCGACGTTGCGTCCAAGCAAGTGCGCGAAATCCCGTTCCATGTCGGCGGCACGCGCTGGGTCGAGAATGCGGTGCGCCAGCAGAAAGAGATCGCACAGGGCAGCTTCAAGAGCCAGATGGCGCGGTTCGCCCAGAAGAGCCCCGATGGGTCGCGCGTCGTCTATGAGACGCTGGGCAATCTGTGGATCGCCGATGGCGATGGCCGCAATCCCAAACGCCTGACGCGCGGAGACGATTTCGAAAGCTATCCGACGTTCTCGCGCGACGGGCGCAGCATCGCCTATGTCGCCTGGGACGACGACAAGGCGGGGCGGATCAAGGTGGTCGGCGTCGGCGGGGGCGAGGGCCGCGTCGTGACGCCCGAGCCGGGCCATTATGTCGAGCCGGCCTTCTCGCCCGACGGCAGGCTGATCGCCTATCGCAAGACCAAGGATGGCTTCCTCACCACGCCGCTCCATGGCCGCGATCCTGGCCTTTATGTGGTGCCGGTTTCCGGCGGCACGCCCAAGCGCGTCGCCAAGAAGGGCACCCAGCCGATGTTCGGCGCGACCAGCGACCGCATCTTCTTCACCGATACCGGCGAGGAGGAGAAGCGCCTGCTGAAGTCGGTCTCGATCCAGGGGGCTGAAGAGGTCACCCACCTCATCTCCCAGAACGCGACCCGCTTCGCCCTGTCGCCCGACGAGCAGTTCATTGCCTGGACCGAGCGCTATCAGGCCTATGTCATGCCGTTCGTCCGCTCCGGCCGGTCGATCGACATCGCGCCCGACACCAAAGCGCTGCCGGCCTCCAAGGTTAGCGCCGACGCCGGCGACTGGATCCACTGGGCCGGAAACAGCCGGCAGCTCTATTGGACGCAGGGCCCGAGACTCTACGGGCAGACTCTGGCCAACGCGGGAGAGTTCGCTGGCGGCAAGCAGGCGGAGGCCCCGATTGTCGCCAACCTTGGTGTCATCGCGCCCCATGCGAAGCCCAGCGGCCGCATCGCGCTGACAGGCGCGCGGATCATCACGATGCGCGGTGACGAGGTCATCGAGAATGGCACGATCCTGATCGAGGGCAACCGCATTTCCTTCGTCGGCACCGGCATGGAATTCCAGGGCCCAGCCCAGACCATCGACGTCACGGGCAAGACCATCATTCCCGGCCTGATCGACGCCCACTGGCATGGCTCGATGGGCAATGAGCTGGTCATCCCCAAACAGAACTGGTTCCACGCCGCGGCGCTGGCCTATGGCGTGACCACGGTCCACGACCCGTCGAACGACACGTTCGAGATTTTCGCCGCCTCCGAATATCAGAAGGCGGGCAAGATCCTCGGCCCGCGCATCTTCTCGACCGGCACCATTCTCTACGGCGCGACGACCCCCTTCACCGTGGAGGTCAACAGCCTCGATGATGCCGTATCGCACCTGCGCCGGCTGAAGGCCTCCGGTGCATGGTCAGTGAAGAGCTACAACCCGCCGCGCCGCGAGCAGCGGCAGATGATCATCGAAGCGGCTCGCCAGGTCGGCATGGAGGTCGTGCCCGAGGGCGGATCGCTGTTCGAACATAATATGACGATGATCGCCGACGGGCACACGACGATCGAACATTCCCTGCCGGTCGCGAACATCTATGACGATGTGCTGCAGTTCTGGCG
>DASWTR010000335.1:0-2068 GCA_036402035.1 Sphingomicrobium sp. | reverse complement strand
TCGCTGATTGAGAATATCTTCTACCTCGCCCGCTTCCCCGAGCTGACGACGGCGGTATGGCTGGTACGCGGGCTCGGCACGGCGGTGATGCACGGCGCGACCACCGCCATCCTCGCCGCCACCGCGCACGAGCTTGGCGAGCGCAGGCTGCGGCAACAGGGCGGGCGGATATTCAACCCGTTGTTGCTGCTGCCTGGTTATGCCGCGGCGAGCCTGATCCACCTGGTTTTCAACCAATTTCCCGACCATCCAATGGAGGTGATGATTGTCACCCTCGTCGCGGCGCCGCTGGTGCTGATCGGGTTGTTGCGCTTCGGCGAAGGGGAGACCCAGCGCTGGCTGATCGAGGAAAGCGAGGGTCATCGCCAGTGGCTCGCGGGGTGGCGCGACGGCGGCTTTCCGAGCGATGCCAGCGGGAAGAAGATCGCTGCGCTGGTTGCGCGGTCGAAGCCGGGCGAGGCAGCGCTGATCCGCGACTATTGCATGCTCAAGGCGTCGCTCGTCCTGACGGCCGAGGAGGAGCTGTTGGACCGGGATCGGGGGCTGGAGACCGGCGAGAGCGAACGCCTTCGCGTTGGCTTCGCCCGGTTGGACCAGATGCAGAAGACCCTCGGCAAGACCGGCTACGCCGCCCTTCGCCGCCTGCTACCATTTAGCGCCAACGACGAGTGGGAGCTAAGCGAGCTCCGGGAGCTAATCGACCGCGATTGACGCTCCGCCCGCCGCGTGGCAGCGCGGCTCGCAAGGAGAGGATATGTCGGCAATCACCATCGAACAGCTGGAAGCCAAACGGGCGGCGGCGCGGCTCGGCGGCGGCGAGAAGCGCATCGCGGCGCAGCATGCCAAGGGGCGGCTGACGGCGCGCGAGCGGCTTGAGGTGCTGCTCGACCCCGGCTCGTTCGAAGAAGTCGACATGTATGTCGAGCATAATTGCGTCGACTTCGGCATGGAGAGCCAGAAGATCCCCGGCGACGGCGTGGTCACCGGGTCGGGCACGATCAACGGCCGGCTGGTCTATGTGTTCGCCCAGGACTTCACCGTGTTTGGCGGCTCGCTGTCGGAGCGGCATGCGCAGAAGATCTGCAAGATCATGGACGCGGCGATGAAGGTCGGGGCGCCGGTGATCGGGCTCAACGATTCAGGCGGCGCCCGCATCCAGGAGGGGGTGGCCAGCCTAGGCGGCTATGCCGAGGTGTTCCAGCGCAACGTGCTGGCCAGCGGCGTCGTCCCGCAGATCTCGCTGATCATGGGTCCCTGCGCCGGCGGCGCGGTCTATTCGCCGGCGATGACCGACTTCATCTTCATGGTGAAGGATTCGAGCTATATGTTCGTCACCGGGCCCGAGGTGGTGAAGACGGTGACCAACGAGGTGGTGACGCAGGAAGAGCTGGGCGGCGCCGTCACCCATACGACCAAGTCGGGCGTCGCGGACGTGGCGTTCGAGAATGACATCGATGCGCTGCTGGCGACGCGGGAATTCTTCGACTTCCTGCCGCTCAGCAATCGCCACGACTTGCCCGAGCGGCCGTGCAACGATCCCTGGGATCGGGTCGAGGAAGCGCTGGACAGCCTGATTCCCCCGTCGGCCAACCAGCCCTATGACATGCACGAACTGATCCGGAAGGTCGCCGACGAGGGCGACTTCTTCGAGCTTCAGCCGGCTCATGCCGCCAACATCATCATCGGCTTCTGCCGGATCGAGGGGCGGACCGTCGGCGTGGTCGCCAACCAGCCGATGGTGCTGGCAGGTGTGCTCGACATCAATTCGTCGAAGAAGGCGGCGCGGTTCGTTCGCTTCTGCGACGCGTTCGACATTCCGATCGTCACCTTCGTCGACGTGCCGGGCTTCCTGCCGGGCGTGGGCCAGGAGCATCACGGCATCATCAAGCATGGTGCGAAATTGCTGTTCGCCTATGCCGAGGCGACGGTGCCGAAGATCACGGTGATCACGCGCAAGGCCTATGGCGGGGCTTATGACGTCATGGCGTCGAAGCACCTGCGCGGCGACTTGAACTATGCCTGGCCGACCGCCGAGATCGCGGTGATGGGCGCCAAGGGCGCGGTCGAG
>DASWTR010000334.1:0-5913 GCA_036402035.1 Sphingomicrobium sp. | reverse complement strand
GCTGGCCCAGATTTGGCAAAGCTGGCACGAAACCACCGGCCGGCCGATGCGCGAAGATTATCGACGCATGGCGGCGATCGCCAATGAAGGAGCGAAGGGACTAGGCTTCGCCGACACCGGCGCGATGTGGCGATCGCGGTTTGACATGACGCCGCAGCAGTTCGAGGCGATGTACGACCGGCTGTTGTCGGAGCTGAAGCCGCTTTACGACGACATGCACTGCTACGTGCGCGCACGGCTCAACCAGAAATATGGCGCTTCGGTGCAGCCGGCGACCGGCCCGATCCGCGCGGACCTGCTCGGCAATATGTGGGCGCAGGAATGGGGCAATATCTATGACGTCGTCGCGCCGGCCGGCGTGGGCGACATCGGCTACAGCCTGACCGACCTGCTGGTTTCAAAGCAATATGACCCGGTCAAGATGGTCCGGGCAGGCGAGGGCTTCTACACCTCGCTCGGCCTTCAACCGCTGCCAGCGACCTTTTACACCCGATCGCAGTTCGTCCGCCCGCGCGACCGCGACGTGATTTGCCACGCCTCGGCCTGGGATGTCGATTACAAGGAAGATCTGCGGATCAAGATGTGCATCCGGCCCAATGCCGACGACTTCGTCACCATCCACCACGAGCTCGGCCACAATTATTATCAGCGGGGCTACAACCAGCAGGCCTACCTTTATCAGGACAGCGCCAATGAGGGGTTCCACGAGGCCATCGGCGATTTCGTCGCCCTGTCGGTGACCCCGGAATATCTGGTTCAGATCGGCCTGCTCGACCGCAGCAAGGTGCGGTCCGCCGATAAGGATATCGGCCTGCTGCTGCGTCAGGCGCTCGACAAGGTCGCCTTCATGCCGTTCGGCTATATCGTCGACAAATGGCGTTGGGGCGTGTTCAACGGGTCGATCACGCCGGTCAACTACAATCAGGCCTGGGTCGATCTTAAACGTCAATATCAAGGCATCGTCCCGCCCGTCGCGCGGAGCGAGGCCGATTTCGATCCGGGCGCCAAGTTCCATGTTCCAGGGAACACCACCTATGAGCGCTACTTCCTGGCACGGGTGCTGCAGTTCCAATTCTACAAGGCGGCCTGTGACATGTCCGGCTGGAAGGGGCCACTGCATCGCTGCAGCTTCTATGGCAACAAGCAGGTCGGCGAACGGCTCAGCCAGATGCTGGCGCTGGGCAAGTCGAAGCCGTGGCCGGACGCGCTGCAGGCGTTCACCGGTACGCGGGAATTTTCAGGCAAGCCGATGGTCGAATATTTCGCCCCACTTCACGCCTGGCTGAAGCAGCAGAACGCCGGCAAGCAATGCGGCTGGTGAGTTAGGGGGAGAGGAGGGGAGCGGGAGCGCCGCTCCCCTTTATCTTACTCGGCCGTGGCCATCCCGGCGCGGATGTCCTGTTGCGCGATCGGACCGCGCGGTCCCTTCGACTTCTTGCCGGTTTCCTTGAGCGTCAGCGCCTCTTCGGAGATTTCCTCCTGGGTCCGGGCGCTGCCCATTCGCTCCGCCTTGAGCTCGCTCAGCCGGTCCATGCCGCTGCTAAACATCTCGCCGACCTGGCCGCGCCGCGTCCACAGGAAGGCGCCGGCTGCCGCCAGACCCGCAGCGCCGGCCACTACGGCGGCGCTTGCGCCGGGCCGTTCGCGCACTGAATCAAAAAAGCCGTTTCCGGTGAAGCGGCCTTCGCTGTCTCTTTTCCGTTTCGCCATTTCTACTCTCCTTTACGCGCCCCCCGCAGACAACGCAGCAGGGTGGTGCGCGTTGCTACGGGAAGGCGAGCGGAGAGATTTTAAAGCTGGCCGAGCATCGTTTCGGCGCTGGAAGCCGAATATTCGCCCGGCGCCTCGACATTAATCTGCTCGATCACGCCGTCGTTGACGATCGCCGAATAGCGCTGGCTGCGCCTGCCCATGCCGAACTTCGACGCGTCCATAGTGAGGCCGAGCGCTTCGGCGAACTCGCCATTGCCGTCGGCCAGCATGGTGATGTCCGAGGATCCCTGATCGCGGTTCCACGCGCCCATAACGAAGGCGTCGTTGACGCTGGTCGCGACGATCTCGTCGACGCCCTTGCTCTTCAGCTCGGCCGCCTTTTCGACATAGGAGGGAAGATGGCGGGCCGAGCAGGTCGGCGTGTAGGCGCCCGGAACGGCGAACAGCGCGACCCGCTTGCCGGCAAAATAGTCGCCGCTCTTGACCGGGATGGGCCCCTCAGGGGTGGCGAGCGTCAGTTGCACGTCGGGAATTCGTTCACCAACCTGGATGGCCATCGGTCAATCTCCTCAAGGATGCCTGTGGCGCGACATAGGCAGCCCGACCGACCGCCTCAAGGCCTTGCAGCCAATTGGGCCGGCGCGCATTCTTTGCCACATGGACGATCCGCGCTTCCTTTCGGGCAAGCTGCTGCTGGCCATGCCCGGCATCGGAGACCCGCGCTTCGAGCGGGCGGTGATTGCAATGTGCGTTCATGACGAAAATGGCGCGGTCGGCATCGGTATTGGCCACCAGCGGGCCGGGATCGGAGTCCGAGGTCTGCTCGAGCAACTCGGCTTGGACCCCGGAGCGGCGCCGGACGGTCCGGTTCTGCACGGCGGCCCGGTCGAGCCGGGCCGGGGCTTCGTGCTGCACAGCGAGGATTGGGGCGGGCAGGATACGATCAAGGTCGTCGGCCTGGGGGCCCTGACCGGAACGATCGACGTGCTGAAGGCGATCGCGGAAGGTCGCGGCCCCAGCCAATATCTGATCGCTTTGGGCTATGCCGGCTGGGGCGAGGGGCAGCTGGACGAGGAAATGACCCGTCCCGGTTGGTTCGCCGCTCCGGGTCGGAAGGAAATATTGTTCGAGACGCCGACGGCGGAGCGATGGGAGGCCAGTTTCAAGGCCGAAGGCATCGACCCGCGCCTGCTTGACAGCGGCGCCGGCGCGGCCTGATCAGTTGATCGACCCCTCGAGATGCCGCAGCTTGTCGGGGTTGCGCATCACATAGATCGCCTTGATCCGGCCCTGGTCGATCAGCAGGGCCGTGGTCTGCGGGCCATCCGCCTCTTGGGTGACGAAACCGGGCAAGCCGTTGATATAGGTGTAGCGGACCAGTCTCGCCGGCTTGCCACGGAGGAAGGATGCGATCGCGCTCAGCAGGCCGGCAACTTCTTCGGCGCCAGTGATGACCCGTGGCAGCGCCGGGCGCTTACCGCCACCGTCGGATTGGAAGCTTACATCGCTGGCCAGCAGCTTCCCGAGCGCGTCGACATCGCCGCTCCGCGATGCGGCGAAGAAGGCTGAGGCGATGGTCAAACCTTGCTCGCGGGACACCGTATAGCGTGGCTTGTCTGCCCGCAGATTCTGGCGGGCGCGGCTGGCCAGCTGCCGACACGCGGCGCTGTCGCGCCCGAGTGTCTGGGCGATCTCGTCGAAGCTCTCCCCGAACACGTCGTGCAGCAGGAATGCCGCGCGTTCGAGCGGCGACAACCGCTCCAGTGCCAGCAGTAAGGGCAGCGTCACATCTTCAACGGGCTCATCCTCAACGATCGGGTCGGGCAGCCAAGGGCCGACATATTGCTCTCGCTTCACCCGTGCCGATTTCAGGATATCCAGGCAGAGCCTGACGACGGTCCGGCGAAGAAAGGCGCCAGGCTTCTCGACCTCTGCCTCTTCGATTCCGGACCAGCGCAGCCAGGCGTCCTGGACGACATCCTCGGCATCGGCTAGCGAGCCCAGCATGCGATAGGCGGTCCGCAGCAACACCGGCCGGGCCGCCTCGAATGTCGCTGCGGATCCCATCGTCACCAACCTAGCTTCGGGTCGTAGAGGTTGAAGCCGATCGCCAGGCGGTTCCAGCCGTTGATGACGTTGATCATCATGGTCAGCTTGACTTGTTCCTCCTTGCTGAACTGCTCGTCCAGCGCGGCATATACCGCGTCCGGAGCTCGGCGGTCGGCAATCAGGGTGAGATGATCGACCCACGCCAGGGCCGCCCGTTCGCGGTCGGTGAACACCGGGGCTTCGTGCCACGCGGCGCGCAGGTGCAGCCGCTGCTCGGTTTCACCAGCCTTCCGGGCATCGGACGTATGCATGTTGAGGCAATTTGCGCAGCCGTTGATCTGAGAAGCGCGGATCTTCACCAGCTCGATCAAGCTATGTTCCAGCCCGCTTCCGGCGACCTTGTCGGAAAAGTCTAGAAACAGCTTCAGCAGGGCAGGGGCATCGGCATAGGGGTTGAGACGCGGGGTCATTGGTTGGTTCCTTTCTTATGCTTACGGAACCTATGACGAGCCAGTCACCGCCGATGTGACATGGCACCCAAAATTTCTCGTATCGCGGGCCGCCGATTTGCTTTTGGCGGGCGCGCTGGCTAGGGGCGGCGGCGAACAATCCCATCCGGAGAATGACGCCGTGGCAACCGCCGAAACCCTGACCCGCGACTATGTCGTCAAGGATATTTCGCTCGCCGATTTCGGCCGCAAGGAGATCGAAATCGCCGAGACCGAAATGCCGGGCCTGATGGCGCTGCGCAAGGAATATGGCGCGTCGAAGCCGCTCAAGGGCGCGCGGATCACCGGCTCGCTGCACATGACGATCCAAACCGCGGTGCTGATCGAGACGTTGATCGAGCTCGGCGCGGAGGTCCGCTGGGCTTCGTGCAACATCTTCTCGACGCAGGACCACGCGGCAGCGGCTATCGCTCGGCGCGGCATCCCCGTGTTCGCGATCAAGGGCGAAACGCTCGAGGAATATTGGGACTACGCCGCCCGCATCTTCGACTGGGGCCAGGATCAGACCTGCAACATGATCCTCGACGACGGCGGCGACGCGACCATGTTCGCCCTCTGGGGCGCGCGGGTCGAGGCCGGCGAGACGCTGTTCACGCCGCAGAATGAAGAAGAGGAAATCTTCGTCGCGACCCTGAAGCGTTTCCTCGCCGAGCGTCCGGGCTATCTCACCAAGACGGTTGAGGCGATCAAGGGCGTCAGTGAAGAGACCACGACTGGCGTCCATCGCCTTTACGATCTCGCCAAGCAGGGCAAGCTTCCGTTCCCGGCAATCAACGTCAACGACAGTGTGACCAAGTCGAAGTTCGACAATCTCTACGGCTGCAAGGAAAGCCTGGTCGACGCGATCCGCCGCGCCACCGACGTGATGCTGGCCGGCAAGGTCGCCTGCGTCGCCGGCTTCGGCGACGTCGGCAAGGGCTCGGCCGCTTCGCTGCGCAACGGTGGTGCCCGCGTGCTGGTGACCGAAGTCGATCCGATCTGCGCGCTTCAGGCGGCGATGGAAGGCTATGAGGTCGTGACCATGGAAGAGGCCGCCAAGCGCGCCGACATCTTCGTCACCGCGACCGGCAACATGGACGTCATCACGCTCGACCATATGCGCGAGATGAAGGACATGGCGATCGTGTCCAACATCGGCCACTTCGACAGCGAGATTCAGATCGGCGCGCTGGCCAATTTCAAATGGACCGAAATCAAGCCGCAGGTGGACGAGGTCACCTTTCCCGACGGCAAGCGAATCATCGTCCTGTCGAAGGGCCGCCTGGTGAACCTCGGCAACGCCACCGGTCACCCCAGCTTCGTGATGAGCAGCAGCTTCACCAACCAGGTGCTGGCGCAGATCGAGCTGTGGACCAAGTCCGACCAATATCAGAACGACGTCTACGTCCTGCCGAAGCATCTCGACGAGAAGGTCGCGGCGCTCCACCTCGACAAGCTGGGCGTGAAGCTGACCAAGCTGAGCGAAAAGCAGGCGGCCTATATCGGCGTTACGCCGCAGGGCCCGTTCAAGCCGGACCACTACCGCTACTAGGCTCGCCTATTCGGGCGTGAAGCGGCGCTCGCGGATCCAGCGGCTGGCGAGATATTTCTCGCCGGCCGTCACCGGCAAGCCGGCATGTTGAGAGCGGTCGTCGGGCTTCCC
>DASWTR010000333.1:0-5610 GCA_036402035.1 Sphingomicrobium sp. | reverse complement strand
TCAAGCCGCGCGATCACCCGGTCGACGATCCGCTGCTCTACCGTGCCGACCTGTCCCGCCTCGACGCGAAAGCCCTTGCCCTCGACCACCAGGGTCAGCACGGCATGATCAAGCCCGAGCAGGCGGGGCCAGTCCTTCGAGACGACGTCGAACAGTGCTTCGAGGCTGTCCGCCTCCATCAGCGCCAGGATCGCAGTGTGAATGGCCGCGGTTGCCCCCGAATGCCCTCTGGCGAAGGCAATCAGATCCTCCTTGGCGCTTTCGGCCGCCCCGAGCCGGTCGCGCAAGGTCGCGACCGCGCGCTCCTCGAAGGAAATCACCTTGCCCATGCCCGCGAATCTACCGCGGCAGGGTTAACAATCCTCCCAATCCAGGGGGATTTCAGCCGATTCGCTGCCCGGTTGCCTCCCAATCCTTGAGGAAGGCGGCGATACCGCTGTCGGTCAGCGGATGCTTGAACAGCTGGCGGATCACCGACGGCGGCGCGGTCATCACATCGGCGCCCAGCTTGGCCGATTCCAGGATGTGAATCGGGTTGCGAACGCTGGCGACCAGGATTTGGGTGGGGAAATCATAATTGTCGTAGATCATGCGGATATCGGCGATCAGCTCGATCCCCGGTTGGCCGATGTCATCCAGCCGACCGACGAACGGCGAGATGAAGGTCGCGCCGGCCTTGGCCGCGAGCAGCGCCTGGTTGGCCGAGAAGCACAGGGTGACGTTGACCATCGTCCCGTCCCCGGTCAGCGCCTTGCAGGTCTTGAGGCCGTCGATGGTCAGCGGCACCTTGATCGCGATATTGTCGGCGATCTTCCGCAGCGTCTCCGCCTCCTTCATCATGCCCGAATGGTCGAGCGCGACCACCTCCGCTGAGATTGGCCCAGGGCAGATCGAGGCGATTTCCTTCACCACCTCGATGAAATCACGTCCCGATTTCTTGATCAGCGACGGGTTGGTGGTGACGCCGTCGAGCAGGCCGGTGTCCTGCAGTTCCTTGATGTCGGCGATCTCGGCGGTATCGGCGAAGAATTTCATGCGGAATCGGTCCCTACGGCTTGGGGGAAATTTGCTTACCCCTAGCGGCTGGGTTCAAGTTGGTCACCCGATTCGCTTGCAAAAGGAATGGCGATGGACGCGCATGTGCTGGTCGAGCGGAAGGATGGCGTCCTGTCGATCGTGCTGGCGCGGCCGGAGCGGCGCAACGCGATCACCGTCGCGATGTATGCCGCGCTGGCCGACGCGATCGAAAGCGTGGCCGACAATGCAGCGACCCGGCTGATCACGCTGCAAGGGCAGGGCGAGGATTTCACCGCCGGCAATGACCTAGGCGACTTTCTCCAGGCCGTGCCGGCGCCGGGTTCGGCCGAGGATTTGCCGGTTTGGCGCCTGCTTCGTGCGCTGGCCCGCAACCAGGTGCCGATCGTCGCCGCCGTTCACGGCAACGCCGTCGGTATCGGCACGACCATGTTGTTCCACTGCGATTTCGTGCTGGCCGAGCAGGGTTGCCGGTTCGTCATGCCGTTCGTCGACCTTGGCCTGGTTCCGGAGGCGGCGAGCTCACTGCTGTTTCCGCGGCTCGCCGGCCGCCGCCGCGCCGCGCGGCATCTGTTGCTTGGTGAGCCGTTCGGAGCGGACGAAGCTTATGAAATGGGCCTGGTCAGCCATGTCGTACCGCAGGGGCAGCTCAAGGGCGCGCTCGCCGCGCTGGTTTCGGCGCTGCTGGCCAAGCCGCCGGAGGCGCTGCGCCAGACGCAGGCGCTGTTGAGGCGGGAAGACACCGAAGAGATTCTTCAGCGGATGGAGCTGGAGAACGGCCACTTCGCCGAACGGCTGCAATCGGACGAAGTGAAACAGGCGATCGCTGCCTTCTTCGCCGCCCGAGCGAAGGCGCCAGCCGCCTGATTATCAGGCGATGTAGACTTTCTTTGAGCGGGTCAGGTTGACCACCGGGCCGTCGAACAGAAGGAAGTTCGGCGTCATCGAGAAGGTGGCGGTCAGGGTGAGGTGGTCGGCAGTCGCGGCCTCGTTGACGGTCGGGGTGCTGGGATCGTCGGCGACCCGCGCGACGGCGACATCGAATTCGCCAAGCCCCGTGCCGAACAGCTTAGCCGCGACCCTATTCTCGATCTCGAGGTCGGTGGCCGTATCGCAAACCCCATCGGCGGTCGGGTTCTTACATATGGTAGCGAGCCTCGCGCCCTCGCCCAAGGCATGCTGCATCCCGGCAATTGCCTGGAAAGCAATGCCGAGCTGGAAAATGCCCCACAGGAACATCACCAGCACGGGGAGCGCGATCGCAATCTCGATCACCGCAGCACCGCGTTCATCGCGAACAGGCGATCCAGACCTCCTCATTGCACGCGGATCCCTGCTTCCCCGACCAGCGTGTAGCTGCCATTGGGATTGGCGCCGAGCCATTTGGTATTGAACGTCGGCGTAAAGGTCTTTTCGATCCGGACGTTGACGTAGCGGGCATAGTCCTCGTCGTCGTCGCAGACCTTACCGTAATCCGTGACCATCGTGGTCGGACTGGTGTTTTGCGATACGCCGTCGCATTCCAGCCAGAAGCGCACTTCGACATTGGCTGCTGGGACGCCGGCGGCAGCCATGGCCTCGTCCCGCAGCGTCTGGAACAAGGCGGCTTCCTTCTTGCCGTTCATCGCTTTCTCGATCGTTCGTTGGGCAGCCTGCTCGAGCTGCAGCTTGGCCGAATAGCCGCGGCTGAGATCGGTCATGCCGATGACCAAGGTCGCCAGAACCGGTGCCACCAGCGCCAGCTCAATGATCGAGGTGCCGCGTTCGTCGCGAATGAGGTGTGAAAGCCGCTTCATCATGCCACCAACCGCACATGCTTGCCCATGATTTCATTGTCGCCGTAGTCGGAGCAGGTGTTGGTGAGACCCGCGTTGCCCGCGAAGTCGACGATCCACGACACGAACTGCGCGCATTTGAATTGCAGTCCCGCCGTGCCGTTGATTTTGAGCTCCTGCGTCGGGAAATAGAACGCACCCTCCAGCACGGATAGGGAGTTGCCGTTGATCGTCTGGAAGCCAGGCTCAGCTCGGCGGTCCTGGTAGAACAGAATGCCGTCATAGGGGTTCGCGCTGTCGTCGGGAGCGCTCAGATGCAGCTCGATGGTCGAATTGAAATTCGTAATCTGGCCGATCGTCGCGTCGTCCGCCGGGTCCGAGTTGGTCAGCACGAACGTGCATCCGTCGCAGGTTAGGTTGGTGCTCGACCCGAAGTCGAGATTGCCCCCATCGATGATATAGGTGCCAGGGTTGAGGGTGATGGGGCCGTCAATACTCATTTCGCTGAAGCAGGTCGTCGCGCCCGCCGCCGGGAGTGGAGGGAGAGGCTTGTTCTTCTTGACCTCAAACTTGGGCGGCGAAGCCGCGCACATGCTCGTGTCGGGCTCGACATCCGCATACGGATCGTTCTGCTTGACGGTGAACGGCAGGAGCTCGGCACCACCCCAATTGGGGCTGTCCTGAATGTCCCCGACCGCTGCGACCGGGGTAGCCGTTACCTTCGACGAGCCGGTGGCGATGGCGGCGGTGAGCGACGTCGAGTTGGTGATCATCCCGCACCCGAGATTGATATCGCCGTTACCCGTCGCCTTGATCCCCGTCTCGCTGGTGTTCACGAGGCTGACGACGCAATAGACGCCCGTCGAAACGGTCGCCGCTGTGGCCCTGGTGGTGATAACTGGAGCCGAGGACATGAAAAGCGACGAAAAGCCGAGCGTTCGCTGAAGCGCCAGTTCGACCCTGACCGGATTGGTCCAATTCGTGCCGGTGGGGTAATCAATCTCGGGATACCCAGCCAGCAAGGGAATGTTCGTATGATTGTGGCGACCGAGATCATCGGCGACCGCGGCAGCCACATTCGATGTCGAGCTGTCGTTCGCGATTCGGTCGTACACGCCCGCCAGCGCCGCGGAGTCCGCGGCCCGCTGAATCTGACGCTTCCACAGCGCCCATTGGATCGTGTCGGTCGCCAGCCCGGCCGCGCCGACGACGAGCGGCAGGGCCGCGCCGGCGATTACCAGTGCGTTGCCGCGCCTGTCGTTCCACAGTTTCCTGAATGCCTTGAGCATCTCTTATCCCCGCCGGATCGCACGATTGAGGTCCCGTCTAGCCCCAACAAGGTAAGCGATCGGTTCCGAGGGATGGTTGATCAAATCCTAACCACGTTTGGGGCGCGCCGCTTGAAGATGTGCGTCTTACCACTATAATACACCGACAAGCCTCTTGCGCGGTCGGGGCGGGCCGTCCACCCTCCGTTGCAAAAGGCAAGAGAGGGATGAACATGGCCAGCGAACCCCAATCGGCGACTGCAACCGCGACCAAGATCAAGCTTGAACCGCCGGAGGCGCTGCAGAGCATTACGGTGCAGGAGGCGTCAGGCCTGGTCCCGCTCAAGGGCGAGGAGGTCAGCGAGCTCGATCAGAAGGTCGCTAAGTTCGTCGACGAGCTGGCCGCGCTCGATTCCAACAGCCCGGAGTTTGGCAAGAAGGTCGATCAGCTGACCGCGATGGGCCGCAAGGAGATCGCCGAGGCGGCCGGCGCCTCGAACCGCTTCCTCGACCGTCCGGTCAAAGCGATCGACAGCGACACCGGCATCGGCGCCGACCTGACCGAGCTGCGCCGCACCGTCGAGGAGCTCGATCCCAGGGAGAACAGCAAGGGCTTCACCACCCGCAAGTTCCTGGGGATCATCCCGTTCGGGCGCAGCATCAACAATTATTTCGACAAATATCGCAGCTCCCAGACCCATATCTCCGCGATCCTGCTGCGCCTCGGCAACGGCAAGGACGAGCTGCTGATGGACAATGCCGCGATCGATACCGAGCGGGCCGGCCTGTGGAAGACGATGCACAAGCTCGAGCAGATGATCCATATTTCCAAGGCGCTCGACAAGCAGCTGGAGGACAAGGCCAACGAGCTCGACGCGACCGACCCGGCCAAGGCCAAGGCGATCCGCGAGACGGCGCTATTCTATACCCGCCAGCGGACCACCGACCTCCTCACCCAGATGGCGGTGACGGTGCAGGGCTATCTGGCGCTCGACCTGGTCAAGAAGAACAATGTCGAGCTGGTGAAAGGCGTCGACCGCGCCTCGACCACCACCGTTGCGGCGCTGCGTACGGCGGTGACGGTGGCCCAGGCGATGACCAACCAGAAGCTGGTGCTGGAGCAGGTCAGCGCGCTCAACGCGACCACCGCCAACATGATCGACAGCACCGGCGAGATGCTGCGCACCCAGACCGGCGCAATCCACGAGCAGGCGGCAAGCTCGACCATTCCGCTGGAAACGCTGCAGCGCGCCTTCCAGAATATCTACGACACGATGGACCAGATCGATCAGTTCAAGCTGGCGGCGCTGACCAACATGAAGCAGACGGTCGACACGCTGGGCAAGGAAGTCGAGAAATCCAAGGGCTATATCGCCCGCGCCGAAGGCGTCGCCCAGGGCAAGCTGGAAGGCGCGCCATCCCCGCTCACGCCGATCGAGACGAAGTGACCGAAGTCACCGACAAGGTCGAGCGCGCGATCGCCCGCTTCGATCGGGTGACGCAACAGATCGACGAGCGCGACGGCCCCGCCC
>DASWTR010000332.1:0-5551 GCA_036402035.1 Sphingomicrobium sp. | reverse complement strand
GCCCGCGGCAATCCGTCGATCGTGTTCGTCGAGGTGACTCTGAGCGGGCAGAGCCGCCAGATCCTGGGCGATTTCGAGCAAGCCATCGAACAGGCCGACGAAATCACCGAAGCCCATCTGATGACCGGCCAGTCGGACTATCTGTTGAAAGTCGAGGTCCGCGAAGGCGATACTTATGAGCGGATTCACCGTGAATTGCTCGCGGGCCTGCCCAGAGTTCAGCGCCTCATTTCCCATTTCAGCATCCGCGCGGTGGTGGACGAACCCAGATGATTGCGGTCTGGGAACACCGCTCCAGCCGTGCATTGCCGCCTCTATCGCTCGGTGCTAGGGCGCGGCGCGCCGCGCGACCGGCGACGTAAGGGTCTGAAGAAGAATGAGCATAACCGCCGCCGGTACTGCAGAGGTCGCGACCGGCGAACAGCCCTCCGCTCATCAACCCCACGGATCGCTGGCCAAGCTGATGGTCGGCGCGGTCGGAATCGTGTTCGGCGACATCGGCACCTCGCCGATCTACGCCTTCCGCGAGACCTTCGCCGGTCACCACACGCTGCGTCCTGACGCGCTGCACATCTATGGCGTGCTCAGCCTGATCTTCTGGTCGATGCTGATCATCGTGGCATTGAAATATGTCACGGTCATCATGCGCGCCGACAACAAGGGGGAAGGCGGAAGCCTTGCCCTGCTAGCGCTGATCAACCGCACCGCGACCGAGGGCGAGAAGAAGAAGTGGACGATGGGCATCGTCATGCTCGGAGTGTTCGCCACTGCCCTGTTCTATGGCGACAGCATGATCACCCCGGCGATTTCGGTGCTCTCGGCGGTCGAGGGCCTGACCACCGTCCAGGCCGGGTTCGAGCCCTATGTCATCCCAACGGCGGTCGGCATCCTGATCGGCCTGTTCGCGATCCAGTCGCGCGGCACGGCCAAGGTCGGCCTGCTGTTCGGTCCGATCATGCTGGTCTACTTCGTCACCCTGGCGACCTTGGGCGCGATGCACATCGTCAAGCATCCGGACGTGTTCGTGCAGATGCTGAACCCGCTCAACGCGTTCAAATTCTACTTCGCCGAGCCGCTGCCGGCCTTCATCGCCATGGGCAGCGTCGTGCTGGCGGTGACTGGGGCCGAGGCTCTATACGCCGATATGGGCCATTTCGGCCGCCGGCCGATCAAGTTCAGCTGGCTCTATTTCGTCATGCCTGCGCTCCTGCTCAACTACATGGGGCAGGGCGCCATGCTTCTGTCCCAGACGCCGGCCGAAGCGCTGGCGACGGTCAGGAATCCCTTCTTCTTCCTGGCGCCGGATAGCCTGCGCCTGCCGCTCGTCATCCTCGCGACCATGGCGACGATCATTGCCAGCCAGGCGGTGATTTCCGGCGCTTTCTCGGTGACCCAGCAGGCGATCCAGCTGGGCTTCATCCCGCGCCTGCGCATCACCCACACCAGCGAGCATGCCGCGGGGCAGATCTACATCCCGGTGGTCAACTGGGCGCTGATGGTGATGGTCATCCTGCTGGTCATCATGTTCGGCTCTTCGTCGAACCTGGCCGCGGCCTATGGCATCGCGGTCACGGGTGCGATGCTGATCGACGGCGTGCTGATTTCGGTCGTGCTGTTCTCGCTGTGGAAATGGCCGATGTGGAAGGCGCTACCGCTGCTGCTCATCTTCTTCACCATCGACATTCTCTATTTCGGCGCCAACCTGCTCAAGGTGCCCGACGGCGGCTGGTTCCCGCTGCTGATCGGCGCAATTGCCTTTACCCTGCTCACCACCTGGGCCAAGGGCCGCAAGCTGATGATCGACCGGATGGCGGAGGCGGCGCTGCCGATCGAGGTATTCATCAAGTCGGCCGCGACCAGCGCGACCCGCGTCCCCGGCACGGCGGTGTTCATGACCACCTCGATGACCGGCATCCCTCATGCGCTGCTGCACAACCTCAAGCACAATAAGGTGCTGCATGAACGGGTGATGCTCCTCACCGTCAGGATTGAGGATGTGCCGTTCGTCCTCGGCGAGCGGCGGATCGAGACCAAGGATTATGGCGCCGGCTTCTACCGGATCATCATCCGCTACGGCTTCATGGAAGAGATCGACGTCCCGGCAGCGCTGGCGCAGGTCAAGCAATGCGGGCCGCAGTTCAAGATGATGGACACCAGCTTCTTCCTGGCGCGCCAGACGCTGATCGCCTCGGCCCGGCCAGGCATGGCGATCTGGCGAGAAAAGCTGTTCGCCTGGATGCTGCGAAACGCGGAAAGCGCGATGGAATTCTTCAAGCTTCCGACCAATCGGGTGGTCGAACTCGGAAGCCAGGTCGAAATCTGAGCAACCTCGCCGCTCGCCGGACATTCAGCGGCCATGACCGAATGGATTTCCTGGTTCGCGACGGCCGCGACCGTCACCGCTGCGCTGATCACCGCCTCCAATCTGGGTGCACGGATCACTGGCTACGGCTTCGTCGTATTCCTGTTCGGGTCGGTCGCCTGGTTCGCGATAGGCCTGCTTACCGATCAATCGGCACTGATGTGGACCAATGCCATTCTGACGGGCCTTAACATATTCGGCATCTGGCGCTGGCTCGGCCGCCAGACGAAGATGGAGGAGGGGGCGGAGGCCGCAGAGGAGGGTAGTCGATCGACGCCCGGTGAATCGCTGTTCCCCGCCTCGCTGCTAACTCACGCTGCCGTCCTCGACCCGCAAGGCGAGGAGATCGCTCGCGGTGTCGACGCGATGATTGGCAGCCGAACCGGCAGGATCCACTATCTGGTCGCGTCCGCTGGCGGTGTCGCCGGCGTCGGCGAGCGGCTTCACCGCGTCGATTGGCGGCAGGCCAGGGTCGACGAAGGCCGGCTGAGGCTCGCCATCACGCGATCAGCGTTCTACCGGCTGCCGACGGTGCCGCGGGAGCATTGGCCCAGCCGATGAGCGCGCTGATCGTTACCGCCGACTTCGGCGCCGACGACTTCGCCTGGCTGGAGGGGCTCCGGCGCGCCCATTACCCGTTCGATAGTAACCGGGTGCCTGTCCACCTCACGCTGTTTCATGCGCTTCCGCCGTCATCGGAGGATGAAGCGAGGCGTCAGCTGTCGCTCCACGCTCGCACGCTCGCTCCGCGAGCGGCTATCGCCGGCCTGATGGACCTTGGCGGCGGAGTGGCCTTTCGGGTCGTATCGGACGAGCTCGACGCGATCCGCGACGACATCGCCGATCATTTCCACGGGATGCTGAGCGCTCAGGATGCTCGTGGCTGGCGGCCGCACATCACCGTCCAGAACAAGGTTCCGCCGGAGCTGGCAAGGGCGCTGATTGCCGAACTGGAGCAAGGCTTCCGGCCACGATCGCTCAGCATCGCCGGCTTGTCCCTGCACCGCTATCTCGGCGGGCCGTGGGAAACGCTGGCCAGCTGGAAGTTCCGCGGTTAGCTGAGGTCGCCGATCCCGTCGCAGCTGATGTCGAACGCAGCCATACCGGCCTCCAGTACCGAGGCCAGCATCGGCATTTCCATCAGCTCCTCGGAGATGTTACCGACCGCGCTGGCCTCCTCGATCGCCTCATCCCAGTCGGCCGCCTCATAGGTTCCCTGGCCGACCCAGGCGAAGGCGAGCAGTTCGGCCTGCTGGTCCTCGGCGAGATCGTCGATTGCCGCGGTCAGCTCCTCCTCGACCCCGGTGTTGATCGAATCGTCGAGCACCGACAGGGTTTCCTCGCCCTCGTCGTCGACATTCTCGGGGGCTTCGCCGCCGTCATAGTCGGTCGGGACCTGGGCCTCATATTCCCGCGCGCGGAGGATGATGCGGCACAGCGTTTCGAGCGGGGTCAGCGGTTCCATCGAGTCATCGGCCTCCAGTCCTTGGGCCTTGAACGAGGGTAGGGGTGGCGGGTTCCACCCCGTGTTGTCGCTCCTCAGCTTGCCACCTATAGGCTCGCCCGCGCGCCTCGGCGCATGCCTTTCGGGGCGGAGTAGCTCAGCTGGTTAGAGCAGCGGAATCATAATCCGCGTGTCGGGGGTTCAAGTCCCTCCTCCGCTACCAATCCTGAACCACCGAACGCAGGCGAGCGATTGCGAAGCAATCGTGAGTCCGCGCGTATAGATGGTGAAGTCTGGACGGCGTTCAGGCGCACGCCGGACACGACCGACGGACCCCTAAGCGAGGCGCAAACAAAATCGCCCGGGCACTAGTCCCGGGCGTCCTTGCGTGACGATTGCTCGTCAGCCCCCTTGGAAGTTCGTTTAGCGCTTCACGCCCCCTGACTGGCGCTAGGCATCCTCCCCGGACTTCCGGGCTCAAGCCCTCGTCCGACGGAGCAGTGGCTAAGCCAGCCAGGTGGCGATTGTCACGTCATTTCCGGCAGAAGCGACACATTCCCGATCAAGCTGTGGCCGTCCCGCAACAACACCTGCCGCGATTGCCTTGGGCGGGGTGCCTCACTAGGACAGCCGCCATTCATCGCAGCAGAACAAGAAAGAATAGCCTTGCGTCTTTCCCGCTCCTTCCTCCCCGTCCTCAAGGAAAGCCCGGCGGACGCGCAGATCGTCAGCCACAAGCTGATGCTACGTGCCGGGCTGGTCCGCCAGACCGCGGCCGGAATCTACGCCTGGCTCCCGCTTGGTTACCGAGTGCTCAAGAAGATCGAACAGATCGTCCGCGAGGAACAGGACAAGGCGGGCGCGATCGAACTGCTGATGCCGACGCTGCAATCAGCCGATTTGTGGCGGCAGTCGGGTCGCTATGATGCCTATGGCCCCGAGATGCTGCGCCTCAAGGACCGCCACGACCGCGAGATGCTTTACGGCCCGACCAACGAGGAGATGATCACCGACATCTTCAAGGACAGCGCCAAGAGCTACCGCGACCTGCCGCGCACCCTCTACCATATCCAGTGGAAGTTCCGCGACGAGGTGCGTCCCCGGTTCGGCGTGATGCGCGGGCGCGAGTTCCTGATGAAGGATGCCTATAGCTTCGATCTCGACGAGGCTGGGGCGCGGCAGAGCTATTACCGCCAACTGCTTGCTTATCTGCGCACCTTCCAGCGGCTGGGCATCCGTG
The DNA here is from genome assembly GCA_036402035.1 of Sphingomicrobium sp. GTDB lineage: Bacteria > Pseudomonadota > Alphaproteobacteria > Sphingomonadales > Sphingomonadaceae > Sphingomicrobium. Next base: position 505 of record DASWTR010000332.1, on the reverse strand, counting down.
CGGTGCCGATGAAGGCCGCATCCGGGCCGATCGGCGGCGACCTCAGCCATGAATTCATCGTCCTCGCTCCGACCGGCGAGAGCGAGGTGTTCTACGACGCCGCCTTCGAGGAGTTCGACTGGGCCCAGGCCGAGCTTGACTATGACGACGCGGCCGGGCTCCAGGCGTTGTTCGACAAGGTCAGCTCGACCTATTCGGCAACCGACGAGACCCATGACGACGCGCGCTGGGCCGAGGTGCCTGCCGACCGCCAGCGCCAGGGCCGGGGCATCGAGGTCGGGCATATCTTTTACTTCGGCACCAAATATTCGGCCTCGATGGGGCTGAAAGTGTCGGGCCCGGACGGCTCGATGGTGACGCCGGAGATGGGCAGTTACGGCGTCGGCGTCTCGCGACTGGTCGGTGCGATCATCGAGGCGAGCCATGACGACAATGGCATTATCTGGCCGGAAGCCGTCGCCCCGTGGCAGGTCGGGCTGGTCACCATGCGCGGCGATGACGAGGC
>DASWTR010000331.1:0-5179 GCA_036402035.1 Sphingomicrobium sp. | reverse complement strand
CACCCCCCAAGCCTGCCGAACCCAAAGCTGAGGCAACCAAGCCGCCCAGCGCGCCGGTCAAGCCGGCCGTGGCAGCCAGCGGCAAGTGGCGGATCCAGCTCGGCGCGTTCGGTCAGCGCAAGTCGGCCGAGGCGCTTTTCTCCAAGCTGTCGGCCAAACTCGTTGGGCGCCAAGCCTATTATGTGCCAGCTGGAGCGGTCGTGCGCCTTCAGGCCGGCCCGTTCGAAAGCCGCGCCGTGGCAAATGCCGCATGTGCCAAGCTAGCGCCGCAGGCCTGCTTCCCGGTCGAGGCGAAGTGATCATCTTCCGTTAGGAAGCCTCCACCCACTCGGCCCTGGGGATTCCCTGCGCCCACAGCAGCGCGTCGAGGCCATGATGGTCGAGCCGCGCATCGGCCACCACGGCCAGTGCGGGCTTGGCGCGGTAGGCGATGCCCAGCCCCGCCTCTTCCACCATTGGAATATCATTGGCGCCGTCGCCCACGGCCATCGTTTCGTCCGGTGAAAGGCCGAGCCGCTGACGGGCCTCAACCAGCACATCATGCTTGCGCTGTGCGTCAACAATCGCCCCCTCGGTCGAACCGCTGAGCTTTCCCTCACGAACGCCCAGCACATTGGCCTCAAAGCGATCGAAGCCGATCCGCCTGGCAATCGGTTCAACGAAGGCGGTGAAGCCGCCCGATACCAGGATCGTCTCCGCCCCCCTCGCCTTCATGGTTCGGACCAGGGTCGCGGCCCCCGGGTTGGGCGTGATCCGGTCGGCCAGACACTGTTCGATGACTTTTTCTTCGAGCCCCTCCAGAAGCAGGACGCGCTCGCGCAGTGCGCCGGAGAAATCCAGCTCACCCTGCATCGCCCGTTCGGTGATCTCGGCCACCTGCTGCTTGACCCCGGCATAATCGGCCAGCTCGTCGATGCATTCCTGGCCGATCATGGTCGAGTCCATGTCGGCGACCAGCAGCCTTTTTTCGCGCGGTCCCGGCGGATGAACGACGACGTCGACACCTTCCCAGCCCTCATAGGCTGTCCGGACCGCGCCGGCATCGGCGTGGCTTTCAATGTCGGCGGCCTCGCCCTGGTCGACCCACCGCGCCGAGCGGGCGCCAGGCAGCTGCTTGAGGGCCGCTTGCAGCAGTCTTTCGTCGAGCCGTCCGGCTGCTATCAGCGTGGCGATGGTCAAAGCGAAGCCTCCAGTCGCCCTCATCGCCGGTCCGACGGCAAGCGGCAAGTCGGCCCTGGCGCTCAGGCTGGCAGAGGCAACGGGCGGAGCGGTGATCAATGCCGACAGCGCGCAGGTCTATCGCGACCTCCCCATCCTGTCGGCGGCGCCGAGCGATGACGATCGCGCCCGCGCCGAGCATCGGCTCTACGGCGTGCTCGATGGTGCCCAGTCATGTTCGGCCGCGGATTGGGCGGAGATGGCGAAGCTGGAGATTGCGCGGCTCCACAGTGACTGCCGCCTCCCCATCCTGGTCGGCGGAACCGGACTTTACCTGCGGACTCTGCTGGACGGGATCGCTCCAATACCAGCGATCGACCCCAAAATTCGCGCCGAGGTCCGGTCCGCCAGCGTCGCCGAGAATCTTGCCGCGCTAACGCCGCTCGATCCGGTCGCGGCGACGACACTCAATCCCGGCGACACGACCCGCATCGCACGGGCACTGGAGGTCGTCTGGTCGACCGGTAAGACGCTCGGCGAATGGCAGCAGCAATGCGAAGGCGGGATCGGCGACGAGATCGACTTGCAAGCGTTGGTGCTGATCCCTCCGCGCCCCTGGCTGTACGAGCGTTGCGACCAAAGGTTCGCGCAAATGGTCCAGCAAGGTGCGCTTGGGGAGGTCGAGGCATTGCTGGCGAGAAGGCTTGACCCCGACTTGCCGGTGATGCGTGCCATCGGCGTTGCCGAACTTGGCGCGCATCTTCGCGGCGAGCTGATCCTGGATGAGGCGGCTACGGGCGGCCAGCAGGCGACGCGCCGCTATGCCAAGCGGCAATATACCTGGTTTTCCAACCAGCCGCCGCCGGACTGGCCGCGATTCCGCGCCCCCCTGGAAGGCGAGATCCTCGATCGGGCGCTGGCACTGTTCGCGCCGGCAGGCTAGCCAGCGACCATGGACGCCAGGCGCGATGCCGATATCGATCCCACGCCACTGCTCGGTAAGCGGGTGGCGATTATCGGCTATGGCAACCAGGGTCGTGCTCAGGCGCTGAACTTGCGGGACAGTGGGGTCGATGTCGTCGTCGGGCTCCGCGACGGATCCCCGAGCCGGGCCAGGGCCGAAGCCGAAGGCATCGCCACTGCTCCGCCATCGACGGCGGCGGGATCGGCCGACATCGTCATGCTGCTGGCTCCCGACGAGGCGCTGGCGGCGATCTATCGCGAGATCGAGCCGCACATCCGCGAGGGAGCGGCGCTCGGCTTCAGCCACGGGCTCGCCATCCGGTTCGGTTTCATCGTTCCGCGCGCCGACGTGGACGTGTTCATGGTCGCGCCGAAGGGACCGGGCACGGCGCTGCGCTCACTCTACCTCGACGGCAAGGGGATGGTGGCGCTCTATGCCGTGGCGCAGGATGCCAGCGGTCAGGGCGAGGCGATCGCCCTCGCCTACGGCCGCGCGCTGGGTTGCGGACGGGCCGGTCTCCTTGCATCGAGCTTCGCCGAAGAATGCGAGGCGGACCTATTCAACGAGCAGGCAGTCGTATGGGGCGCGGTGCCGGAAATATTGATCGCCGGCTTCGACACATTGGTCGAGGCCGGGGTCAGCGAGGAAGTGGCCTATATGGAATGCGTCGGCGAGCTGAAGCTGATCGCCGAGCTGATCGAGGCCCGCGGCATCGCCGGGATGCGCGAGGCGATCAGCAATACGGCGGAGCTGGGCGCGGTGATTGGTGGGCCGCGCATCGTTGACGATGGCGTGCGCGCCCGAATGCGCGAAATCCTGGCGGAAGTCCGCGCGGGGAAATTCAGCCGGCTGCTCGAGGATGAGGAGGCTTCGGGCTACCCGCGTCTGCGGCAAGCGCGCGAGACGGCGCAGTCGCTCCGCGTCGAGCAGGCGCGCACTAAGCTGATCGGCTAGGCGACCGGCTGCTCGGCCTGGCCGGGGCGCTCGCCCACCGAGGCGCGCTCGATATAGGCGCGCTGGAGCCGGCGATGGACCGCCTGGGCATCGGGATCGTCCGTCGCGGCGGCCAGCTCGGCTTCCTCGGCGGCTCGGCGGGCGAAATAGCTTTTGTCATATTCGCTCATCATCCGTCTCCCGCGAAGCGAAGCGGCGCTTCTATCATCATTGCCGCCCAAATGGAAAAATGGGGCGCCCAGTTCCCCGGACGCCCCATCATCGTCACCGCGTTAGAAGCGGGTGCCGACGGTCAGCGCAACCTGATTACGCGACAGCCCACGCTCATAGTTGGAGTAACGATACTCCGCACCGACATAGGCCTTGCCGGTGAGCGCCAGCTGGCCGCCCGCGCCGAGGCGGTAGCCGTCGAAATTCTCCGAGAAGGAGTCGACGCCGTCGGTCGCTTTGAACCGGGCATTGGTATAGCCGCCCTTCACATAGAGGTTCGCGGTCGGCGAGACGGCGTAGGTGATGCGCCCGCCGGCGTAGAGGTCGCGACCGGCCTTAACCTGGGCGATGTCCTCATCGCCGACCTTCTGGGTCGACTCGGTCGCCTCGATATCGGCGCCGAGCGACACCGACGGACCGACCGCGAAGTCGTAACCCGCGCCGATACCGAACAGCGCTCCGCCGTCCTTCTCGCCGATCGCCTTGACCCGGTCGTAGCCAACCAGCGCTTCGACCCGCGGGCCGACGGGAGCCGGTCCGGCCTGGGCGAAGGCCGGGGTCGCGGAAAGAAAGGCGGCCGAAGCAACGCTAGCGAACAGAATCTTCTTCACAACTACACTCCATTGTTTGACGTCGCCTTCAGGACGAAGGGACGAGCGGGGACGCGTCCGGAATCGCAAGAATCCGCCCGAATCCGCCATTTCCTGTTTGTTGCCGTGTGGACCGGCAGCCCCGTCCGCTCATTTGGGAGCGCCACTTGTCGCTTCAATGAACGGTCGCGAAGGAAACCGTTCAGGCTCGATCAGTTCCTGATTAAAACCAAACGCTTGGGCGGCTCGAAAAAATTTTACGATGAAGTGACAAATCGTCTTAGCGGCGGCCGAACAGCTTCTCGATGTCGGCATGGGCCAGCTTCACCCAGGTCGGGCGACCATGGTTGCATTGGCCCGAATGGGGCGTGATTTCCATCTCGCGGAGGAGCGCGTTCATCTCGGCGACCGATAGGATCCGCCCGGCCCTCACCGATCCATGGCAGGCCATCGTCGCGGAGACATGGTCGAGCTTGTCGCGCAGCGAGAGCGCGGTGCCCAGTTCGGCCAGCTCGGCAGCAAGGTCGGCGAGCAGGCCGGGGATGTCGGTCTTGCCGAGCGGCGCAGGCGTCGAGCGGACCAGCATCGAGGTCGGGCCAAAGCGTTCGATCTCGAGACCCAGCTCGGCAAGGTCTGGTATCGCCGCTTCGAGCCGGTCGCAGTCCGGTTCGTCCAGCTCGACCACGTCGGGCATCAGCAGAGTCTGGCGGGCGACCTGACCGCCATTAGAGGCTTTCCGCATCCGCTCGAGCACCAGCCTCTCGTGCGCGGCATGCTGGTCGACAATCACCAGCCCGTCTTCCGCCTCGGCGACGATATAGGTGGCGGCAACCTGGCCGCGGGCGACGCCGAGTGGGTAGGATGGGACTGGAGCCGTAGCAGGCTCAGCGCGGGCGGCGGGTGTTTGACCAAATTCCAGCGTCGTTTCCGTCACCCCAGCGAAAGCTGGGGTCTCGTTTCTTTGCAGTGTTTCAATGAGATCCCAGCTTTCGCTGGGATGACGTGGAGGTGACACCGGCTCCACCTGCCAGGCGGCCGGCTGGGCAAACTGCTCGCGCGCGGCACTGCGGTGGCCGGCCTCGTCCAGTGCCGCCTTTAGCCCGCCGACGATCAACCCACGGACCGCTGCCGGATCGCGGAAGCGGACTTCGGTCTTGGCGGGATGGACGTTGATGTCGACCTCGCTGGTCGGCACCTCGACGAACAGCGCCGCGACCGGGTGGCGGTCGCGGGCGAGCAGGTCGCGGTAGGCCGCCCTCAGCGCGCCGACCAGCAGCCGGTCCTTCACCGGCCTCGAGTTGAC
>DASWTR010000330.1:0-2365 GCA_036402035.1 Sphingomicrobium sp. | reverse complement strand
TGCGTCACCCGGCCGAAGCGGCGGGCGCCGGCCGTGTTGAAGCTGAGGTCAACGACCGGGTTGCCGTTCTGCTGGTCGAACGACTGGGTCGCGTTGACCAGCTGCTCGCCCGACACCATCACCCGCCGCTTGACCGCGATTCTGGCCACATCGCCTTCGCGCTGCGGATAAGCGACATAGGGGATGCCCGGCGGAGCGTCGGGATATTCCAGCACCTGGCTGCCCGGTGGCGCGCGGCCCTGCGCGACCAGCGAAGGATCGGCTTCCATGTCGACCAGCTTGAACTCCAGCCGCGCCGTCTGCCCGATGAGCTGCTTCAGCGCCTCGGGATCCTCGACTCCGGGGACTTGGACGAAGATCCGCCGCTGGCCTTGGTTGATGACCGTGATTTCCTTGGTTCCGCCCGGATCGATCCGGCGGCGGACCACGTCGCGGGCGACCGTCAGCGAATCCGTGAGCGCCTGGTTGGCGCCGGCTTCGGTCGGGGTCAGGACGATGCGGTTGCCGTCGACCGTGCTGACTTCCCAATCGCGGGTGCCGGTCAGCCCCTGCGGCTGGCTCAGAGTCCGCATCCGCTCGAACGCGGCATCAAGCTGAGTCGGGTCGCGAACGACGAAGCTCAGCCTGCCGCCGGCGGTCGAGACATCGCCGATGTCGATCCGCGGCTCGTTGCGGCGAAGCTCGGTGGTGACCTCGTCTTCCTTGGCCTGCAGCCGCGTTTTGGCGGCGTCGGCCAAATCGGCCTCCAGCAGCAGCTGGCTGCCGCCGGCGATGTCGAGGCCGAGATTGATCCGTGCGCTCGGCAGCCAGGCCGGCCAACGTTCGACCTGATCCTTCGGTAGCAGGCTCGGAATGGCCAGCAGAATGCCGACCAAGATGGTCAGGCTGACCAGCCAGACCTTCCAGCGGGGGAAATCGAGCATCGAGCGTCCTTAGTCGTTTGCCGGCTTGACCGCGGTCGGATCGACCACTTGGGTCAGGGTCGACTTGACCGCCGTGACCCGGACGCCCTGCGACAGCTCCACCTCGACCTCATTGTCCGTGACCTTGGTGACCTTGCCGATCAGGCCACCGCCGGTGACGACCCGGTCGCCCTTCTTGACCGCCGCGATCTGCGCCTGATGCTCGCGCATCCGCTTCTGCTGCGGCCGGATCATCAGGAACCAGAAAATAAGGAAGACCAGCAGCAACGGGAAAATATTGAGGAAGAAGGCGGCCGTGCCCGACGGCGCTGCGGCGGCGAGTAGGGTTGTATTGGTCATGGTTCCGGAAAACTCTTCTTCGAAGGCGCGCTGGACATGCCCCAAGCGCAGGAAGTGGCGGGCCGCCTATCACGCCCCAGCCTGCCTTGCCAAGTGAGGCGCATCGCCCTAGATGCGCCGCTCTCGCGTGCCCATCTGGGTCGCGACCGGTCGGGGCGTAGCGCAGCCTGGTAGCGCATCACACTGGGGGTGTGGGGGTCGCTGGTTCGAATCCAGTCGCCCCGACCATCTACTTTCGCTGGCAGTCCGACGGACTGCCTGCAAAAGTAGATTGGATGCCAAAACGCCGCCGCCGTTCCAAAAAACGTCGCTTGCCGGTCAAGATCGCGCTCGCAATCCTGACGGTACCAGCCCTTTACCTGCTTGCGGCGCTGATCGGAGCGCTGGTTCCCGTCAATGCGGATTGGGAGGAACCCGACCGCGGCATTACCGTCTATGTGGCCAACAACGGCATTCATGCCGACCTGGTGCTCCCCGCCAGTGCCCACGGTCTCGACTGGCGGCCACTGCTGCCCAAGTCCGATGCCCGCAACGTCCCTGCGAACGCGCAGTGGATTGCCTTCGGTGCCGGCGAGCGCCGGGTCTATCTCGATACGCCGACATGGTGGGATCTGACGCCGCGCACCGCCTGGGCCGGACTGACCGGCGGCGAGCGGGTGATGCATGTCCAATGGGTCCGCGATCCCACCTGGTCGGCCAAGGAAATCCGCCTGACGCCCGAGCAGTACCGCCGCCTGTGGGCCTCGATCCGCTCTGAGTTCCAGCTCAGTCCCGAAGGCAAGCCGATCCGCATCGACCACCCCGGCTACGGCTTCGGCGACGCCTTCTATCATGGCGTCGGCAAGGCCAATGCGATCAGCACCTGCAACCAATGGTCTGCCGACCGCCTCCGCGTCGCTGGGGTCAAAGCACCTTTGTGGTCGCCATTCGTCCAGGGGCTGGTGTGGCGCTATCGTGAGCCCGGCGATTAGAGGCCGCCCGCGAACAGATCCCGCTTGCCAAGCGGCACGCCGTTGGCGCGCATGATCCCGTAGGCGGTGGAGAGATGGAAATAGAAGTTGGTGGTGGCGAAACCGGCGATCCACTGGCTGATCGGCATCGTC
>DASWTR010000329.1:0-2044 GCA_036402035.1 Sphingomicrobium sp. | reverse complement strand
GCGACCCAGAAGCATGAGGTGCTGTCCAACGCCTCGACCGGCTTCTTCCGGCCGATGCTTCGACCGGACGGGCGGCTGCTGGTCTATGAATATACTGGGCAGGGACTGACTCCATCGCTGATCCGGCCGGAAGTGCGCGACGACCTGGCCGCGGTCGAATTTCTCGGCACCAAGGTCGTCAACAGTCATCCGGAGCTGAAGCAATGGGGCGTTGGGTCCCCGGCCAAGGTCGACCTGGAGCCGCTGATCCTCAAGCGCGACATGTACAAGGCAACCAAGCGGATGAAGCTCGCCGCCTCCTATCCGGTGATCGAGGGCTATAAGCAGAAGCCGGCGATCGGCTATTATCTCCATTTCGAGGACCCGCTGCAGTTCCATCAGCTGAGCGCGACAGTCAGCGTCTCGCCGTTCGGGACGATGCCCGACAAGGAGCGGCTCCACGCCGACATCAGCTACAAGTCGCTCAACTGGAAGCTGCGCTACTGGCACAATGATGCCGACATCTACGACCTCGCCGGGCCGGTGCTGCGCAGCCGCAAGGGCGACGCGTTCATCATCAGCTATGAGAAAGCCAAAATCTACGACCCGCCGCGCCAGCTCGACGTTTTCGGCAGCGTCGCCGGCTATTTCGGGCTGGAGCAGCTGCCTTCGGCGCAGAACGTGCAGAGCCCGAAAAATATCTATTCGGCGGAAGCGGGGGTCCGTTACACCAACACCACCCAGTCGCTGGGCGGGGTCGACCATGAAAAGGGCGTGGCCTGGCGGGTGATCGGCGGCGCAGACCATGCCGACGGCGATACCTTTCCGCACATCTGGGGCGGGGTCGACTATGGCATCCCGCTGCCCATCTCCAACAGCTCGGTGTGGGCCTATGCCCAGGCGGGCGTGGCAGGCGGCAAGTCGGAAAGCCCGCTCGGCGCTTACTATTTCGGCAGCTTCCGCAACAACTATGTCGATAACCGGCCGGAGAAACGTTACCGCGAGATGGAGAGCTTCCCCGGTTTCGAGATCGACCAAATCGCGGCGCGCAAGTTCGCCAAGCTGACCGGGGAAGTGAACCTGCCGCCATTACGGTTCGAGGAGGTCGGAACCGCGGCCTTCTTCCTGACCCATGCCCGACCCGCCTTGTTCGGCGGGACGATGCTGCTTCGTTCGCCCGGCGACCGCAGCTACCGGCTGTTCAACGTCGGCGCTCAGGTCGACCTGGGATTCACCGTCGTGATGCGGCTGCCGATGGTGATATCGCTCGGAGTCGGGCGCGGGTTCGGCGACAAGGACATCGATGGGCGAACCGAGTTTATGGCCTCGCTGAAGATCCTGTGAACCCGATGGAAATCCTCGACTGGGCGGTTGCGCTGGTGCCTGTGCTGGTCATGGCCGCGCTGTTCGCCTGGCTCGACGTGTTCAAGCTGATGTCTGTGTGGGAGATGATCGGCTGCCTGCTGCTTGGAGCGGTTGCGGCACTGGCCGCCTGGCCACTCGCCGGCCAGATGCTGGATACGCTGCCGATGGGCTATAGCTTCTACAGCCGCATCGTCGCGCCGTGGATCGAAGAGGCACTGAAGGGTATTGCGCTGGCCTTCCTGTTCCTCACCAACCGCATCGGCTTCAAGATCGACGCGATCATCTGCGGCTTTGCGATCGGTGCGGGCTTCTCGGTGATCGAGAATATCTTCTACCTTGCCCGCTTCCCCGAGTTGACCGCGTCAGTGTGGCTGGTGCGCGGGCTCGGCACGGCGGTGATGCACGGTGCGACGACCGCCATCCTCGCCGCCACCGCGCACGAGCTTGGCGAGCGATCGATGCGGCGACAGGGCGGGAGGATGTTCAACCCGCTGTTGCTGCTGCCTGGTTATGTCGCGGCAAGCCTGATCCACCTCGTTTTCAACCAGTTCCCCGACCATCCGATGGAGGTGATGATCGTCACACTGGTTGCGGCCCCGCTTGTGCTGATCGGGCTGCTGCGCTTCGGCGAGGGGGAGACCCAGCGCTGGCTCGCCGAGGACAGCGAGGGGCATCGCCAGTGGCTGGCCGGGTGGCGGGA
>DASWTR010000328.1:0-3946 GCA_036402035.1 Sphingomicrobium sp. | reverse complement strand
GGAGCTTTGATCGAGCGTGCCACCGGCGCCGCAGTCGGCCGCGGTCGGGTCGAGAAAATGTCCAAGTCGAAGAAGAATACGGTCGACCCGGAGCCGATCCTCGACCGTTATGGCGCGGACGCGGTGCGCTGGTTCATGCTGTCGGACTCGCCGCCTGAACGCGATCTGGAATGGTCGGAAAGCGGCATCGAGGGCGCGGCGCGCTTCGTCCAGCGCGTCTGGCGGCTGGCGCAATCGCCGGCCGGCAACCAGGGCGAAGACAAGCAGCTGGAGAGGAAGCTTCATCGCACCATCGCCGCGGTCGGCGAGGCGATAGAGGGCTTGCAGTTCAACAAATCGGTTGCCGCGCTCTACGAGCTGACCAGCGCGATCGAGAAGGCGCAGCCATCCGCCAGCCGCGACGCGGCGATCCGCACCCTGCTGCTGTTGGTCGCACCCGGCGCCCCGCACCTGGCCGAGGAAGCCTGGGCAGCCCGCGGCGAGAACGGGATGATCGCGGATGCCCCCTGGCCGACCTACGATCCTGCCCTGCTGATCGACGAAGAGGTCACGATCGCAGTCCAGGTCAATGGCAAGCTGCGCGAGACGATGAACGCGCCTCGCGGGATCAGCCGCGAGGATGTGGAGGCGATGGCCCTGGCTCTGCCGAAGGTCCAGTCGCAGTTGGCGGGCGGAGCGCCGCGCAAGGTGATTGTGGTTCCCGACCGGCTGGTCAATATCGTCGCATGATGCGCGCGATCGCCCTCGCCCTGATGCTGAGTCTGGCAGCGTGCGGGCTGAAGCCGATGTACGCCGGCGGTGGATCGGGCGTGGTGGCGACCAGCCTCGGGTCGGTGCAGGTAGCGCCGATCCCGGAGCGCGCCGGCTGGCTGGTGCGCAACGCGCTGGTCGACCGGCTCGGCGGCGAGCCGGACACTCCGGCCTATCGCCTGGAGGTCGAGGTCGATGACGATCTGACCGCCTTCGGCATCCGCGGCGATGCGGCGGTCACCCGCGAACGGCGGACGTTGCGCACTCGCTATCGGCTAGTTGATCTCGGCACCGGGCAGGTCGTGTTGGATGCCACCGCCGGCTCCGACGCCGGGATCGACGTCGTCAGTTCCGAATATGCCACCATCGCCGCGGAGCAGACCGCGCAAGAACGGCTGGCCCAGTCGGTTGCCGACCAGATGGTGTCGCGGCTGGCGCTCTTTATGCGCAACACCAAGCGCCAATGAAGGCCGCCAAGGCCAGCCTCGGCCGAGCGCTTGATCAGCCGGACCGAGCAATCCGCTTCTACCTGTTCCACGGTCCCGATGAGGCCGGGTCGCGCGCGCTGGCCGAGCGCCTGCTAAAGGGTCTCGGAGCGGAGAAGTTCGCCATGTCGGGGCAAGCGGTCAAGGCCGACCCGGCCAGCTTGGTCGATGAAGCGGGCGCCATTTCGCTGTTCGGCGGAAAGCGGGCCATCTGGGTCGAACCGGCGACTGACGAGATCGCCGCTGGCGTTGACGCGCTGCTGGAAGCGCCGGCGTGCGAAAGCCCGATGATCGCGGTTGGCGGAAATCTGCGAAAAACTTCGGCCCTGCTGAAGTTGGCCGAGGGGCATCCCGCGGCGCTGTCGCACATCAGCTATGTTCCGGAGGGCCACGACCTCGAGCGGCTGGTGATCGATCTGGCGCGCGAAGTCGGCCTACGGGTATCGCCCGACGTGGCGCAGCGGATCGCCGCCGCTTCAGCCGGAAACCAGGCCGTTGTGGTCCAGGAACTGGAAAAGTACAGCCTCTATCTCGGCGCTAGCCCGACCAATCCCCTCGACCTGGATACGGACACCGTCGACCTGCTTGGCGCCGATTCAGCCGAGGCCGACCTGATGCGGCTTGGCGATCTGGCCCTGGCCGGCCGAATGGACGAGCTGCTCGATGAGCTGGGGCGGCTGCCGCATGGCGGGTCGGAGGCGATCCCGGTGCTTCGGGCACTCCAGCGTCGGCTGTTGATGCTGGCCCCACTGCGCTCGAAGATCGAGCGGGGTCAGAGCGTTGATGGCGTCATGGCGTCAATGGGCAAGGCATTGTTCTGGAAGGATAAATCGCTGATCCAACGCCTTCTGTCGACTTGGTCTGCCGAGCGGCTTGCGGAAGCGGCGACGCGGGTTTCGGCGCTTGAGCGCCGCATCATGCTGCGGCCGCTGGCCGACGAGGCGGCGCTCGGCGAGACGCTGGTGACCCTGTCGCGTGTCGCAGGCCGAGGGCGCTAGATCGGCTCGCCCGACAGCCGCTGACAGATGAGGTCGAGCTGGTCGAGCGAGCTGTAGTGCAGCGCTACCTGGCCGCCACTTTTGCCATGGGTGACCTTGACCCGCAGGCCAAGCAGGTCGCCAAGCTGCCGCTCGAGTGCCTCCAGGTCGGCATCGACCGGGCGCAGGCGGTTGCGCGCCGAGGCTCGGCCGATGTCATGGCCTGGCCCAGGCCGCACTTTCTTGGCCAAATGCTCGGCCTGGCGGACCGAAAGGTCGCCCTGCACGATTTCATTGGCTAGCTGCTCCGGATCAGGAGCGGTCGCGATCGCTCGAGCGTGGCCCATACTGATATCGCCTCGCAGCAGCATTAAGCGCACCGAGTCGGGCAGTTCGAGCAATCGAAGCAGGTTGGCGACATGGCTGCGCGACTTGCCGACCAGCTTGCCGACCATCTCCTGATTATGGCCATAGCCGCTGATCAGCCGCCGATAGGCCTCGGCCTCTTCGATCGCGTTGAGATTCTCGCGCTGGATATTCTCGATCAACGCGATTTCCGCTCGAGACTCTTCGTCAAATTCTCGAATTATCGCTGGAATTTCATGTAATTGCGCGCGTTGTGCAGCCCGCCAACGACGCTCTCCGGCTACCAGCTCATAACCGTCGTCGACCTGTCGGACGAGGATCGGCTGGAGCACTCCGCGCTCGGCGATCGAAGCGGCGAGCTCCGCCAGCGCTTCTTCGTCGAAAATTTGCCGGGGCTGGGCCGGGTTTGGCCTGATCCGCGCAACATCGATTGTTCGAACACCTCCGCTCACGTCGGGACGCGACGCCGGCGGTGCTTCGCCGATCAGTGCGCTGAGGCCCCTTCCCAGCCCGGTGGCCTTCTTCATGCCGCCTCCAGCGCGACGCGCGGCAGCCGCGCCATGATCTCCCGGGCGAGGCGAACATAGGCCTCCGAGCCCGGGCATTTCAGGTCGTAGATCAGCGCCGGCAGCCCGTGGCTGGGCGCCTCCGACAGACGGACGTTGCGCGGCACAACCGTTTCAAACACCGACGTGCCCAGGCAGGCCCGGACATCCTCAGCCACCTGGCTCGACAAATTGTTGCGCCGATCAAACATGGTGAGGGCGACGCCAAGGATCGACAGCTGCGGATTATAGGCCTGCCGGATCCGCTCGACCGTCTGCAGCAACTGGCTAAGGCCTTCCAGCGCAAAGAACTCGCACTGCAGCGGCACCAGCAGCTGGCGCGACGCCACCAGCGCATTGACTGTCAACAATCCCAGCGAAGGCGGACAATCGAGCAGGCATATGTCCCATCGCGCCGGCGGCACTTCGTCGAACGCTTGGGCAAGACGATGGGTACGGTCGTCCATTCCGACCATTTCGATCTCAGCGCCGGACAGGTCGACCGTTGCCGGCAGCAGATCGAGCCGCGGCACCTTGGTGGCGACAGCCGCCTCGATAACCGACGCCTCACCAAGCAGGACATCATAGGTGGAGCGCTCGCGCGACGAGCGGCTTACGCCCAGTCCGGTCGAGGCATTGCCTTGCGGATCTAGATCGACCAGCAGCACGCGCCAGCCAATCGCCGCCAATGCCGTCGCCAAGTTGATCGCGGTGGTGGTCTTGCCCACTCCGCCCTTCTGATTGGCGACTGCGACACGGATCATCGCTTCCCCCTCCGCACGACATGTTCGGCGACAACGATGGCCGACGCGGGATGCGTGCG
>DASWTR010000327.1:0-12770 GCA_036402035.1 Sphingomicrobium sp. | reverse complement strand
GGCCGGTGATGTGCAGCGCCTCGCCCGCCTCCAACTTCAAATCCAGCCCTTCGAACAGCAGCCGCCCACCGCGGATCAGTGCGAGGCCTTCGCCCTTCAGCAGCGGGTTCATTCCTGCTCCTCGAGCGCGTGCATATCCTCGTCGCTGAGGCCGAAATGATGGCCCACCTCGTGGATCAAGATGTGGCGGACGAGATGCTCGAACGGCTCGCCCTCCTCGGCCCATTCGGCGAGGATCGGCTGGCGGAACAGGCGGATTCGATCTGGCAGCGTGCCCGACGTCTCGACGCTCCGCTCGCTGATCGGAATACCTTCATAAACACCGGTGAGCTCGAGCGGATGATCGATCCCCATTTCGGCGAGCAGGGTATCATCGGCATATTCGTCGACCTGCAGCACGACATGGGACAGGTGGCTGGCGAACGGCTCCGGCAGCCGTTCCATCGCATCGCGAGCGATCGCCTCGATCTCCTCGGCCGAAGGGGGATGGTCGAAGCGCCGCGCCATGCTGGCGGCATAGGGGCTTAATCGGCCGCGCGGCAAGCTTGCCCCGTGGCGCGCGGCTCTCTACATGGCCGCAATTCCAGAGCATGCGGAGCGGTGGCCGAGTGGTCGAAGGCGCTCGCCTGGAAAGTGAGTATACGGCAAAACCGTATCGAGGGTTCGAATCCCTCCCGCTCCGCCATTTCCTGCTTTTTTAGCCTCCCATTTCCGATCGGTTTCTGCTAGTTTACGGCAGAAATCTAGGACATTTGTCGTCCACTCGCGTTCGGTGCTGTCCATGGCAGTCCGTCTTGAGTGTGGGGCAAAGTGTGGGGCTGGAGGCTTTGAGTGGGTGCTTTGACTGCGACGAAAGTTAAGTCACTGACCGAACCTGGTCGGTACTCGGATGGCGGCGGGTTGATGCTTCACGTGCGCGCTGGCGGCGCGAAGAGTTGGATTCTTCGCACGCAGGTTGACGGCAAGCGCCGGGATATCGGTCTCGGCTCTGCAAAAGCAGTTCCGCTCGCAGACGCCCGTCAAGCCGCGGAAGAGATACGACGAAAGCTTGCTCAAGGCATTGATCCGGTTGCCGAGAAGAAACAGGAGAAGGTCGTCATACCTACCTTTAAAGAAACTGCTGTCCTTGTGCACGAGGAGCACAAGGCGGCCTGGAAGAACGGCAAGCATCAGGCTCAGTGGCTGTCGACGCTCAAGTCATACGCATATCCGACCTTGGGCGATCTTCTCGTCAGCGAGATCGAGGGCCCAGTCATTCGCGACGTGCTGGCCAAGATATGGCTCACGAAGCCGGAAACCGCTCGCCGGGTGCGGCAACGGATCGGGACCGTGCTCGATTGGGCCTATGCCAAGGGCTATCGGGCCAACGAGGCTCCCATGCGTTCACTGTCCAAGGGACTTCCCCGCCAGCCCAAGAAGGACGGGCACTTCGCCGCAATGAGCTTCGCAGAAGTTCCAGCATTTCTGCAGATCCTTCGCAGGCGTGAGTCGATGGGCCGGCTGGCGCTGGAAGCCCTGATCCTCACTGCGGCCCGATCCGGCGAAATCCGCATGGCGAAGTGGCCTGAACTCGATCTCGAAGCCGGCCTGTGGTCGATCCCGGCGGCGCGGATGAAGATGGGCCGACCGCACGTTGTCCCCCTCTCGCCACAAGCGGTCGACGTGTTCAAGCGCGCGGCCAAGCTTCGCATCCCCGCCACGGACGTGGTTTTCTACGGTGCTAAGGCGAAGAAGCCGCTGTCGGATATGACGCTGCTAAAAATCCTTCGCGATATGGAAGCGGGGGTGACAGTTCATGGCTTCCGATCGGCGTTTCGCGACTGGGTTGCGGAGTAAACCAACTATCCGGGAGAGGTTGCCGAAGCGGCATTGGCGCATGCCATTCCGAACAAGGTGGAAGCTGCTTACCGGCGGACCGACTTCCTTGAGAAGCGGCGGGCGTTGATGAGTGATTGGGGAACGTTTTGCATCCCGGCGAAGCTCGCAGCAGTAGCTTAGGTCCTTCTGGCGTTTCGCGTCTGTGACGCGAACACTGCTCTATTCCGCCTTAGAATGAAGCTAATGACCGCCTTCGACCCATTCCGGTCGTTAGAGCTGCGGTAGTTTTGCGCCCATATCGGCCGTTCCATGCCGCCTGACCGAGCTCCGGAAGCGGACTCCTGTTCTTGACGGTCGCCGTCGGCGGGAAACAACTACTTGCGGGTGACTTCAGCAGCGATGTGGCAGATCGACGCCGCGCACCACCGCCAAATAGCCGGGGGAGCACAGCTGGGCGCGAGCCGCAGCTCGGATCGAGGCCAGCGTCGTTTGCCGAGTGACGCTGTGGTAGGAGGGCAGCACCCGTTCGCCATCCAGCGGCATTGGCCCGAAGAAGTTGCCGATGGCTCCGGGAGCGGAGCCGAAGAACAGCACAGCTTTGCGATTGGAAAGCTCCCAAGCGGCTGGATTAGGCGGCGGTGGCGGTGGCGGCGGATCGCCGTCCTTGGCGACCACCGTCGGAAAGGGACCATTGAGCGGGTGCCGGAATTCCGTGCCTATTCGCGGTGCCGATTTGATGGGCTCCCGAACGCGGTAGACGAGTTCGGCACTATTGTCGGGTTTGCGGTCGATGCGGACGAGTTCCGCTACAAAGACCACCGGCGAGACCAGCACCAGCGCATCGGCATCATGCCAGCTACTGATGTTGGCGGCGCGTACGAGGGTGCGCGCCTGCGCCGGATGCGCGAGATGCTGCGGCCGATAGCCGACCCGGACGAGGAAGTTGGTCGTGGTGTCGACATGATAGGCGCGCTGCATGGCGTGCGTCTCTGGGCTACCCAGAGAATAGCTCTGCTGCGGCAGGTGATGTGCGACCAGCGGCCGAATCCGGTCCCAGTCCGCGCCAAGTCCGGCGGCGCGTATAGCTGCGATTTCACCCGCTACGGTTTGCCCATAATGCTCAAGCCAGGTGTCGCCGGTGCGGGAAGGCCGCGCGGGCGGCTTCGGCACGGCGGTCTGCGCCCCAAGCGGCCTAGCGGTGATCACGGTCGCCGCGAGCGCGAGAAGGAACCTTCGTGAACCCATCCGGCGCTTATGCACACTGCAGGCTGACCTGAGGATGAAGAACGCCAGCCAAG
Organism: Sphingomicrobium sp.; assembly: GCA_036402035.1. Taxonomy (GTDB): domain Bacteria; phylum Pseudomonadota; class Alphaproteobacteria; order Sphingomonadales; family Sphingomonadaceae; genus Sphingomicrobium. Next base: position 9,654 of record DASWTR010000327.1, on the reverse strand, counting down.
CTCCGGAAACTGCCTTTCTACATCGCAGCGCTCATCGGTCGCGGCGGCCTAGTCGCCGAAGGGGCGTGGGGCGCCCTTACGGCACATCGTCAGTAAGCCGCGGTTAGTTCTCAAGATCAACTGGCCGTCGTCGTTGAACCCAAATCCATCGGGGCGCGTCACCGACAAGAGGGAGATGTCCCCGCCGACAGCGGCAGGCTGGCCGGCCACGTAAGCGGGAGCCGTGTCCCCACAGGCCGGCGTTCCGTCCAACTGCAGGCTCAGATCGGGCCCATTTGCGAAATATTTCGCTGTACACCGGGCATTGTCGCGCATCCGATGTGGGCTGATCGCCAAAGTGATCGGTCCGTCATGATAGGCGCCGAGCATTGTATTGCCGCACGCCTCATACTCGCCCGGCAGCTTTCGGTTGGGCGGCGGCGGGCGACGGACAACCATCCCCGGTCCGCCGCTGAAGATCAGCCGGTCGCCGGCAAGGCGGTAAGACGTTGCCGACGTGATGGCCTTGGCCATCAGCGAGTCTTCTACATGATCCTCGCGCGCGCAGCCGATCTGGGTCGCGACCATCGAATCTTCGATCAGCAGTCGGCCTGGAGACGGAACGCTGAACGCCGTGCCCATGGAATTGCAGTCGGCATGCGCCCCGATGTGACCCGTGCCCATCGTCAGAGTCGGGGGGCGCCGCTCGGTAATGAAGGGTTTGCCACCAATGCTGTCGATCTGCCAGCGGCCGGCAAGTTGCGGATGCGGCTCGACCGGCCGGGTCAGGGTCGCGCGGGTGCCGTCCCGAGCGTTCAGAAAGAGCGTGTCACCTTGTCGGCTCCACCCGGCGAGTTGATCGAGGAAGCTGGCCAGACGCCGCTCACTCTCCGCCGGAGTGACCCGCACTCCTCTTGTGCCGCTGGTGGCTTGGGACGGGCTGTCGCCGCACTTGCCGACCTGGACAGGCTCAATCCGAGTTATGGTTATCCGTGCACCTGAGAGGCGGTAGAAGGCGGGGTAGCCCCCGCGGCAGCCCGCGCCATGGTTGAGGAAACCGCCGGCAGTGAAGGTTACATAAGCTTCGAAGGGGGAAAGGTCGATCTGTCCGATCCGGCCAACGCGCCATTGGCCGCCAAGCGGGTCAATGCGGCTGAGGTAAGTTCCGTCATCTTCCGGCACGTGCGATGACAGCTGAGCCTGAGCGAGCTTTCCGCCTGGCAGGTCGTGCACCGGCGCCCCGCCTGCGCCGAGCACTAGCATTGCCATGGCAGCGGCCGCGTACCTCATGGGGCGGCGAATGCCTGTCTTCATCATGGGACGACCCGCCGCTGGAGCGGAGCGCCGCGCCTGCGGGCAGCGCGGTCGAATGCCGCATCGACGGGCGCAAGCTGAGCGCGAACCTCGGCAAGACTGCCGGGTGACACTTCGCCGTAGAGCGCGCCAATTTGATTGCCCTTGATCGGCCAGGGCCCAAAGGGCGAAGCGAATAGCCGAGGCTCCGGGGCCGAGAGCGCCCCGACCTTGCCCAGCAGCGTCGCCTCACGGGCGCGCGTTCCCTCGGATAGGAACATCAGCCAGCGGCTGCCCGCTTGCATCGCATTTGGCAGCCCCACCAGCGGCGGCGGGTCCTGAGTGTAATGGTGGAACTTGCCGTCCGAGCCGATGCCCGAAATCAAACGGACCTGCGCTTCATCGCCAGCCTGCAGGTTTCCCTTCAGGCCTTCCGCGATGCGCAGGCGAACGGTTGTGCGATAGCCGTCTCCAAGCAGCTCCGGCTTCACTTCCAGCACTTCGGCAACCACCACCTCCTGCACAAGCAATGCGCCGTTCGCCAGCTTTCTGGGGCCGTTCTGTTCGACGTGGCTTCGGCCTGGGAACAGGCCTTCAGCGTGCAGCGCCTTCAAGTCTTCGGCAGTGTATCCCGCCGAAACGAGGGAGCGCGTGATTTCCAGCGACTGGCGGCGCGTCGGCGGGCGGTCGGGCTCTCCCTTCTTGTAAGTCACGTAGTAGCCAGGAACTTTGATGGATTCGACCAAGGCCCGCATCTCGGCCCAGTCCGGCACCGCCTCCAGGCGCCGGTTGAGCAAGTCCAAACTTTCCTGGCTATAGTCACCTTCGGGCTTCCAGCCCTGGCCCAGAACCACGGCGTCCTTTGGAAACGAGATTTTCCCCGCCGCAGCGGCGCTCGCTATCTCACGAAGGTCCTCTACGCCAATGGCGATCCGCCCGTTCTCGACGTCCTCATTGGCGCTTGCAGAAATACCAATGCTTTCCGCCTGATCGAGGAAGGTCTTCCTTTCAGCCCGAAGAGCCGCAAGCGCGCGCGGCGCGCGCTCCGCCTTGGTGAACGGGCGGAGGTCGGCCGGCACCAGCCGCCGAAATTCGACTTGCGGGTCGCGGCTGAACTTGATCGTTGCGCGGCCCTGATAGGGAGAGATGCCGGCATAGCTCGCCGGCGCCTGGCGAAGCAGGCGCTGCCCAAGCTCGACGAAGCGGTTCTCGCGCGCTTTCTCCTCGCGGGCCAGTCGCAGGGCCTGCGCTCGCGGGATGTTCCGCTGCTGCTGGAATGCCGTCGCCCGGCCTTCGATTTCCGCCTGTTCGATCGCCTCAAGCGGTCCAAAATTCCCCATCTTGAAATAGGGACCGGGGCAGGCCGGATCGGTGTCGATGATCTCTATGCGGTCGGAAAGCTCACCCGAATTGCCGCCCAGGTCGATGCTCTTGCCGACCTCGATGCTCTTGCCGGACCTGCGGTTGACGATCTGGACCTTGCCGGGCTCGCTGACCAGATCGAGCGCGGCTTCATTAGGCCAGACGATGACTCGGTTGCGCCGCTCGCCCACAATCCGAAGGCAGCCGCCCTCCAGAACGACCGTGCCGGTGCGAAGAATGTCCGGCTCGGGTCCGTCGCTCCGGTACTTCTGCCGCGGAAAGGCTTTCACGACCGTATGCCAATCGGCCGGCAAGGCCGGGGCCTCGAACCGAAGCGGGGCGGGTCCGCGAAGTACGACATAGGGCGGTAGCTTGACTTCGCCGCGCGCGACAGCGGAGCGAAACGGAGCGAGATCGCCCAGCACGGAAATCTCCACCCGTCCCGTCGTGACATTGGAAGTGGACATCGACGGGCGAGCACCGAAGCGGGCGAGTTCGCGCGACACGCGATCGCGCGCGGCCGTCAGTTCCACCTGTGAAGGGCCTGGCCGCTCCAACGGCACGAACACGGGATCCCTGGTGTATTTGCGCAGCGTCGCCGCCGCGTCGCGTGTGAAGGCGACGACTACCCTGTACGTCGGCTGATGCTCGATCCAGATGCCGGCGAACCTCGCCTTCTCATTCTCCTCAAGCGCTCGCGTTAGCCCGGGAATGCTGTTGAGCGGCGGTGGCGGCGGGCCGCCGGGTTCGGTTTCGGGCCGGTCGTAACCGCGCTGCTGGATTTGCATGCGCCGGTTGCTCTCGGCGAGTGAGACGCATTGGTCACGCGAATACCAGATCAGCTCCGGGAGGACCGAGTGGTCCCTCTCGGCGCGCTCGATTGCGGTGCGTTCCGCAGCGCTGAGGTTCGGGCAGGATTCAGTGAGCGGCTTGCGCGGCTGCTGGGCCAACGACGCGGCGGCAAGAAGCGCTGACAGGAGTGCGAATAACCGGAACACGCGCTGGCCAGTCGCACAGGAGAAATTATTGCAATCTGAACGACATAGACGCGCGGGTAGCCGCTCCTCCGATCGGCGCGCCCCCATTCACGTCCACGCGAAACATGAAGATCTTGCCTGTTTATTGCTCCCGCAGGCATCGCATCATGTCTGAGGAGCCCCCGCCAGGCAGGGTCTCCTGCACTCGCTGCCATTGGCACCGGATCAGGATCGCCTCGTGCCCCTGGCCGTGCACCCGCAATGTGCCGTCGGGCCTCAGCTCGATCTTCGGATCGTACACGAGCGCCCAATAGGCCTCGCGCATCGGATCGCCTTCGGGGCAGCCGGCCAGCGTGGCGTTGATCATCCGCTGGCCCTTCTCGTCAGGCTCTCCTTCATAGGCCCAGTCGTTGCAATCGTCGCGGCCGCCGCTGACCTTGCCCGCCTTCACGCCGACCCTATAGCGTTCCGGTTCGACCGGTTTTCCGTCGATGCGGATGGCAGTCCAACTGCCATCCGTTTCAGGCGCGAAGATCGTCTCCCATAGATCCTGCGGGCGGCGTGCGCCGGAAAAGCCAAGTGCCATCATCACGAATGCCGCCAATAGAAACGTAAGGGCAGTGATGGTGCTCAGCCGCTGGCGCCCGGTTTTCATCTGCTGGCGTAGCCGCCGCCTGCCGGTTGGGCGACCGGGTTTTGCGACCGAAGAAATTTCCGCCAGTTCGCCTTGCTCTTGGGCGAGTAGAGATCGATGACCGGGTGATTGCCGCAGCGGCTGGTGATGGCCGCGCGATCGGCCTCGCTGATCTCCTCCGAGTATCCACCGCCGCCCTCCATGGGCTCGCCGATGCGAACATGGGGTTGCGCCAGATCGGCGCGGTCGCGGATCGCCAGATATCCCTGCGCGTCCCGGAACAGCCCGGCCGTCCTGTTGAGGCGGACCAGCGCGTCGCCGAAGAACAGGCAACCGTCGCGCAACGTGATCCGCGCCTCCTTGTGCCGGATCGCCCGAACCAGGATGATGCCCGGGAAATATCGCTGCTGCGGTAAGATGCGAACGAACGGCGCGGCATCGGAGGCCATCCGCGGCAGGTCGGGCTCGTTCGGAAATTCGAGCTTCACGCCGGGCGGCGGGACGAAGTCGCGGAACTGCGGCAGGGCCCGAAACTCCTCCTCGGAGATCTTCATGCCAAGAGTGATACCCCCGGCACCTTTGCCGCCATAAGTGGCGTAGGGCTCGAACCTGGGCCACCATTGTGCCCAAAGCCGATCCGCCTCTTGCGCCGTGTATGGCAGCCGATCCGCGACAAACCGCGGGTTCGACGTGTACCGACGCAGCGATTCCTCCGGATTGCGCTTGAATGCGAACTTCCACGCGGCGACAGGCAGGCGCAGGATGCCGAGCTGCACGAAATTGTCGGGTTCGGCAGCCTTGGCTCTCGCTTCAACTGCGCGGGCCTCCGGACCGTCCGCCCGCAACTGCGCAATCTCCGCCCGGGCCAGGGCAAGCGAAATCCCGCGATCCCAGCGATACTGAAGGATTTCCACATCATCGGTCGCTAGGCGAGTCTCTCCGGGCGGCAGCGGTGCCTCCCATCCGGTTGGGGTCCGCGGCGGCGGGTCGTACGGCGCGGGCGGCGCCTTTAGAATCGTCGCGTAGCCGGACGGCTCGATCTTTGCGCCTGTGGGAGGGGCAATCCCCGACCGAGAAACAGTCGAGCAAGCGAGAAGTACGCTGCAGGGCAAAATCGAGAAGAGCGCCGGTCTCCTCATTTGGATCAAATCCTCCGTGGGCGGCCGTTAGCGAGTGCAGAACGTGCGAAGCTGCAATGCGGAAGCCGATTTCTCCGAGGATGAGGCGACCAGGTGCCGCTTGCTCATTCTTGGGGGGCTAGCGCTGGAAGCGCAGGTCGATGCCATTCGGACCTTTCAGCACCAGCTCCTCGCCGTCCAGACGGACGCTGAAAGTCTGGGTCCCGAACAGGTATTCCGCGCTCCAGTAGTCCATGGTCTGCGGGCAGCTTTTCAACGACGGCTTGGGAAGGTCCAACGACAGCAGCAGCCCGCTTAGCGTGAAGCGGCCCTCCACTGGCGGCAGGCAGGTCAAGGTGGCGGTCGCTTCACCGGAGGCCAGCGTCAGCACCAGGGGCGGCTGGCTGAAACGAGCCTCATAGCTGCCCACCAGCCGCCAAGCGCCGTCAAGTGCGTTGGGTGCCAGCGACCGGCCCGAAATCTGGGCGAGCCGGCCGTAGAGCTGCTCCGCCGAAGGTTCTGCCTGCCGCGGCGAAGGATGCTCAAACAGGGCGGAGACAATCCGCCCGCGCACCTTACGCCCAGGCTCCACTCCGCCGACCTCAGGCAAGGCCGCCAATCGTGCCTGGCTGGCCGGGGTGGCGACTACGTCCGCGGCGTCGACCAGGACATCGCCAGTGCCGGGCCGATCAGCTATGTCGACGATCGCCGTGGCGAGTTGCTTGGGCGCATAGTCGTTGGCTAGTGAGCTAAGCGGGTAACGATCGACAAAGGCGGCAGCCAGCGCTTGCGCTTGGCTGGTTTGCCGCGCCGTCGCCCAGGCTACGGCATCCGCGATCAGTCCTGAATAGGCGAGGTCGCTTCCCAACCGGTAGTCGGCCGTAACCCCACCCGAGGTCAGCAGCACCCCGAACGGAATCGCGCCGGCGCGGGACAACACTGCGCTCGCCGCGGCTCCGCTTAACGGCCGGCGAAAACGGACGGTGGCGCGGCCCGGAACCGTTTCGGCGACCGGACCGGCCGTGACCGGAGCCGGCTGGTTCTGGACGGCGATCCTGGCGATGTCGTCCTCGGGCCAAGGGTCGGCCAAGGCAATCGCGGTCAGCCGGCGCGGGATGCTGCCCGGGTGGAAAGGCACCGCGCCGAGCAGCCGCCCGTCGGCTTCGCGAAAGACGAGATAGGTGCGTCCCGGCGCGACGGTCAGTGCCGGCGGGTCGCAACTGGTCATGCCGATTGGCATGACGACCGGCGCTTCGCGGACCCCCTCGTGCGGCTCCACCCGACCTTGCTTGTCGACCCAGTGCGTCATGCCCCAGCTGCCGCCTGGCTTTGCCTCGCCGACACTGCCGAACAGCAGGAAAAGCTCCGGACTATCGCCCTTGATCCGGCGGAGCACTCGAAAGCTCAGCGCCGAAACGTCAAACCCCTGCTGTCCCGGCGGGTGGCGCACCGGGCTGGCGCCTTCCGCCAGCGCGACATCCACGAAGCTCGCGGCCGCGACCATTTTCGGCACGAGGAAGTCTGCGCTCGGCCCCCCGATCGGCTCTGGCGCGTAATCCCATTGACAGGCCGCGGCAGGCGCCGCGAATGCTGCTGCTGTTGCAGCCAGCAATGACAGAAACTTACTCATTGGGCCTTCCTGGCGCAGCCAATCCGACCATGAGCTGAACGGGCGATCAGCGAGCTTGGTCGCGATCCGCTTCCGCATATGATGGGCAATCCCTTACTGCCGAACAGGACGTCGTGTGCCGCGCCGCCTAATTTTCCCAAGCAATCGGCGGTTCGCCCGGCCCCGGTTGTGTACGATCGCCGTCCGTGCGCTGCCGCACTTCACTTTCCTCGGCCAGCACGCGGTAGCGCTCAGCCATTGTCAGGTGGAGGTCGCGGATTGCCTCGGATGCTGCTTTATCGGCCAACTCCCGCTCATCACGCTCGCGACGCCGAAAATAGTCGTTGCCATTCAACTCAACGCTCACATCGCCCTCCCCAGGCGTTACTCGACTAAGGCCATGCCAGAATTTTCTCTGGAATTGAATAGCTTAGGTTAGGTGGAAAGAACGGGCACCCAAATGGGGGCAATGTGCCCGTCCTTTCCACCGCCCACGTGTCGGCCTTGGCAGCAAAGAGGAATATTGCTGCCCCCGATGGGCGTCTCAAACTCGGCGGGCTGGGAAACCCGCCGGCCCCGTAACGATTAACTTGCTGCTTGGATGCGTTGGTTTCCGGTGTGCCGCGCATCGCTCGCGATGACTTGAGGCACAGAGAGCCCCTTCGGAAGTTCCGCCGCCAGTGAGATAGCATTTCGATGGTTCACCCAGCGCCAGACAATGATACCGATTTCACCGTCGAGCTTTTCGACGGAATTGCCCGTTGTCGCGCCCTGGTGGAAGAATATTGGATGATGCTTGAGCCGATCGCATGTCAGGCGGTCGCCAATTCCGAGAGCGGAGACGAGCAATCGTCGCCTGCCGTGTCGCTCTAGAGAGATTCCCCGACAGTCGGGGGCCTGTCAGGGAGCGGCATGCTTTTTTCCCCAGAGCACGCCTCATTGCATCAGAAAGCTCCCGACCGTCGGGGGCCGGTCGGGAACTCCTCTCCTCTAAGAGAGGGCCCTTCGTATCACTGGTGAACTGAAACTGCTATCCGCGGTTAAGATGTCCGGAGGCCGATTGAGGTTATCCTGCATCGACCGGAGTTAGCGAATGAACACGGACGAATACTCGGCCGAATATTTTCGGCGCCGGGAAGCCCACGAGCGCGAACTGGCCGAAAAGGCTCATTCCGAAGAGATCCGCGTAATCCATCTAGCGTTGGCGGAAAACTACCAAGCCGCCGCCGAAGAAGCCGAACGCGAAGGGCTATAGAAGGCCCGCCACGGGCAAATCAGGAACGTGACGGGCCTGCTATGGAGGGGAACACATGGCTGTCCCAACGCTGCATAACGCATTGCCCCTGTTCTCGTTGCGTATGTGAGATGAATTAGCGGGGCCAGCAAGGGGAAGGGGACACTATCCAAATCCCTCACAAGCCACGTGCTCGATCTTTCTGGCCACGGGGTCGTAAATCACGTTGACTGCGGAACACCCGCTATCGGGGAGAGAGGGTAGGTCGCGCGGGTCGTCAACCCATCTAGAAAGTCCCCTAGCCAGATCATACTTCCTATACCGAGGATCTACGAAGGTGATATAGATTCCGACAACGAGATCAGCGTCCCGAGTATAATAGCGAGCATAACTGGCGAGCGGGCCAGCATCGTCCGGAAGCCGCACTTGCTTTTCTATCTGCTCGATCGTCTCGTCATGCGACCTATCGGCGCCACCATTGCATGAGGCCAATAGAAAGGGCGTTGCGGCAGCGAGGAGGCGCATCAGCCGCAAGGTGTGGAAAGCGGACGTCACGCTTAATCCGGCGAGAGTTGGCTTCGGCCATTGCAAGCGGGCGGAGCGAACCTATCAGTCGCAGGGTAGTAGGCGATGTGTACTGTGTCGCATCCGCCGCCGATGACGTTGGGCAAATGTCCATACTCGTCGACCCACCTGCGTTGACCGATGGGAAGGTCGTGGTCCTCCATAGTTGGAACGGAAAACGTAGTATAAATCGCTATGACGCGGCCACTCGGGTCGGCGGCATAATATCGCGCATAGTCGGCAAGAGGCCACGCCCCAACCGGTAGCTGCACTCGCTCTTCAATGGAGTCCATAATCCGCTCATGTTGAGCCGAGCTTGGTCGACTGCACGCTCCAGCAAGCGCCATTACCAACATCGTTTTGATAATGGGCGTTGTTGCCATAGCGTGAATAACGCGGCTTCCGTCCCCTCGCTCCCAATATCCGTTGCGGGTCGAAAACTGCCATAACGCGACGGTCCGGATTCGGCCAAAGATCCCACGCCATTGGGCGCCAATGACCGCTTTCCAACCATTGCAGCCATTAAGACACCCACTATCGTCGCGGTACCCCCAAAGGACGTTTCGTGACTGGGTCACGGAGGAAACCAACTATCCGGGAGAGGTTGCCGAAGCAGCATTGGCGCATGCCATTCCGAACAAGGTGGAAGCTGCTTACCGGCGGACCAACTTCCTTGAGAAGCGGCGGGCGCTGATGAGCGATTGGGGGACCTTCTGCATCCCGGCGAGGCTCGCAGCAGTAGCTTAGGTCCTCCTGGCGTTTCGCGTCTGTGACGCGACCACCGCTCTACTCCGCTTCGCTCCACCGAGCCGCCAACGCGTCTCGGCCCTGCCGGGTAACGATCAGCTAACGGGCCGGACCTTTGTCCGGCTTGCCAGACATCG
>DASWTR010000326.1:0-3545 GCA_036402035.1 Sphingomicrobium sp. | reverse complement strand
GCGGCGAGGATTTTCGAGGCGGTGACATCGTCCCATTCGCCCTTGAACCGGGCGCGGCGCATCTGGCTGAGGAACAGGTTCCTGAGGATGATGAAGGTCCAGGCCCGCATGTTGGTCCCGGCCTGGAAGCGTTTGCGCGCGGCCCAGGCCTTGAGCAAGGTTTCCTGGACCAGATCGTCGGCCAGGTCGCGGCTGCCGGACAGCGAACGGCCGAAGGCGCGCAAGTGCGGGATCACCTGTCCCAGCTGATCCTTGAACTCGTCGTCGGGCAGCGGCACCGTTTCAGGGCGCGACCCGGTATCCGCTTCGAGATCCTCGTTGTCGCTCACTGGCTCCCGCCCCGGTTGAGCCGCGCCAGAATCACCGGTCGCAGCTGGATACGCCTCGTTGCTGTTCATCGATGTAGTGCTTAGCCGTGGCTGAACAATAGCGTCGGCGATGGGTCCGGCGTGCCGTCGGTCATATAATCCTCAATTCGAATTGGCTTTGCAGGCGTAACGACAGAATCGCCCCGCCTGTTCCCCCCGCCGGCTCAATCACGCAGCGGGGACGGTCGCCGCGTCGAAGAACAGCGCCTGGCTGATCGCCGCCTTCACCGTCGAGCGCTGAAACGGCTTGGTGATCAGATAGGTCGGCTCCGGCCTTGTCCCGGTCAGCAGCCGTTCCGGGAAGGCGGTGATAAAGATCACCGGCACCGAAAATTCGCCGAGGATGTCCTTCACCGCGTCGATGCCCGAGCTGTCGTCGGCCAGCTGGATGTCGGCCAGCACCAGCCCCGGCGGCGCCTTGCGCGCCTGCGCGACGGCCTCATCGCGGGTCACCGCCACGCCGGTGACGTTGTGGCCGAGGTCGCGAACGATCGATTCGATGTCCATGGCGATGATCGGCTCGTCCTCGATGATCAGTACGTCGGCATGGGTCTGCCGCTCGATCTCGCTCATCGCTTCGGCCACCAGGCTGTCGACATCTTCGGGCGAGGCATCGATCAGATAGCCGGTGTCCTCGCTCGAAAATCCTTCCAGGCTGGTCAATAGCAGGGCCTGGCGCGACAGCGGCGTGATCCGCGACAGGCGGGCCTGGGCGATGCCCTCAACGCTCTGGATATCGGAATTGTCCTCGCCTTCCTCGACATTGGCGGTCGACCAGATGGCATGGAAGGTGCGGTACAGGCCGAGCCGCGGATCGACGTCGCGCGGAAATTCGTCTGGCTTGGCGACGATCGTTTCAAGCGTTGCCCGAACGAAGGCGTCGCCGTGCGTCTGGCTGCCGGTCAGCGCGCGCGCATAGCGGCGCAAGAAAGGCAGATGTGGTGAAAGTTCCTGGCCCAGCGACATGCAGTCACTCCCCTTGAGAAATCCAAACAATAGTTTCGCGCCCGTTCTTGGGCGGGACTCCGAAACAGCGCAACCCTGTCAGCAGGCCGATATCGCCGTCACAACGGCGCAACACCCTTCGCCCCGAGTTTGCCTGGGGTTGGAACAAAGGATTGGCGATTTGGTTTCCATTCCCAATTCACTGCCTTGCGCCGGGCCAATTGACGGCACGCGTGGGGGAACAGTAGGTGCTGGCGCCTTTCCCAATATCCTCAAGGGGTGGCGGTTGGCTATGCGCCGCGTAAACGGTCGGAGAAGGATTTGGCGCATATGTTTGCGCTCGAGGGGGACGAGAGGTTGAGTGGGACCAGCAAAGCCGATGGCGAGCGCGAGCGTACCGGCTCAAACCCGTCTGCGGGCAAAACGCGCAAGGATCGGAGGGGGACGGTTGGGCGTGCGCTCAGGACCGTCTATGACGATATGCTGCGCGAGGAGGTTCCCAAGGATTTCCTGGACCTGCTTCGAAAGCTCGACTGAGGCCCTTCCCTGGATGAAATTGCCTTGATGGAGCGCCGGCCTTCCTTCCTGGAACGCTGGCCGACCGGGGCAGTGCTCCTGCTGCTGCTCACCGCCGCGCTGCTGCCGCTCGGTCTGGTCCTGGCCTGGGCCGCCAGCCAGAATATTGCCGAAACCAATCGAGCACTAGTCGAGCGTGCCGATCAGCAGGGCCTCGCTGCTGAACTGGCGATCGAAGGGCTGATCGCCAGCAACGCGCTCGCTCTGCGCGTCGCCGCCAACGGCGCGCTGGCCGCCGGGGCTGCCGACCCCTGCGCAAGTGCCGCACGATCGCTGAGCGTGTCGCCGGCAGTGGCGCGGCAGTTCCGGATCCGCGATCCGCAAGGTCGACCGATCTGCAGCATCGGCCAGTTCGACGGGGAGCGCGACAATCTAATCGTCGCGCCGGGCGATATGCGCTTGTGGGTCTCGCCGCAGCGGCTGGTCCATTACCGGGTTGGGGTGGTCGGCGGCATGGCGACCGGGGTGCTGACCGTCAACGAGCTCAGGCAGGCTGCGCTCGACGCCACCGAAGGGCTCTACGGCCTGTCGCTCACCGACGGCTTGAACAGCTTGCCGGTGATCAGCGTACCGCTTCCGGGCGACGGCACTCAGCAGGCCCGCGACCGCACCTACACGATCAGCGGAGGCCAGCTTCGGGTGCGCACCATCACGGCGATCGAACGCACGACGCTGATCGATCGAATCCTGATGCTGCTGCCCTTGCTGATGTGGGTCGCCGCGGCCCTGCTCAGCTGGCTGGTGGTTCGAAAGCTGCTGCTCAGCCCGCTTGCCCGGCTGCAGCGCGCTGTCGCCACCTATCAGCCGGACGAGGGCGGCCTCGAGCTGCCGACCCAATATGGCGCGGCGACCGAGGTCCGCGACCTGTCGATGGCGTTCGAGCGAGCGGTCGACCGGGTCGAAGGCGCCGAACGTGATGCGCTGACCGCTCTCGAAGGCCAGCGGCGGCTGGTGCGCGAAGTTCATCATCGGGTGAAGAACAACCTCCAGGTCGTCGCATCCTTGCTCAGCATTCATGGCCGCAGCGCGGCCCAGCCCGAGGCCAAGGCCGCCTATTCGGCGATCGGCCGCCGGGTCGACGCACTGTCGGTCGTTCACCGTCACCATTATGCCGAGATGGAAGAGAATCGCGGGATCGCACTGCGCCCCTTGCTGACGGAGCTGGCAGCCGATCTACGATCGAGTGCGCCAAGCGAGGCGCGCGGCATGCGGTTCGACCTGGAGCTGGACGCCCCCAGCACGACCCAGGACGTCGCTGTCGCCGCGGCGTTCCTGATCACCGAGATCGTCGAGTTCGCAATGCTTCGAAAGCCGACCGATCCGGTCGAAATCACCCTGCGTCGAGACAATGACCTGTCGGCGACCCTGTCGATTTCCTCATCGGTGCTGCTCCCAGCCGGCGACGGCGACGATGTCGCCAAGGTGCAATTCGAGCGAATTGTCGAAGGGCTCGCCCGCCAGCTGCGCTCCCCGCTGGACCGCAAGCTTGGGCGCTATGCGGTCACCTTGCCGGTATTTCCGCCCGACTGATCGCGGGCTGTCGGAAAAATGCGACGAGCCGTTGAAAATAATTTATTATCCAGCGGAACCGAGTCGGAAAAAGGGGCGTTTAGTTGCCCGGATAGTGACCTTTTGCCCCCCCGCTCTCGCTATCCG
>DASWTR010000325.1:0-2645 GCA_036402035.1 Sphingomicrobium sp. | reverse complement strand
TTGGCCCTTGGCCGCGTCGCAAACCCCTCCTATCTGACCGGCATGGCCGAGCGCGACGACAAGCCCGAGGAACTGGCGCTGATCTACGACCAGGAATGTCCGGTCTGCGCGGCCTACAGCGGCGCGGTCGGGGTCGACGAGCAACAGACGTCGGGAATTCAACGCATCAACGCCCGTTCGGCCGACGATGCCTTGGTCCGGCAAGCCAAGGAAGCCGGTCTCGACCTCGACGACGGCATGGTGGTCGTCCATCGCGGCAAATTGTATCACGGGGCGGATGCCCTCAACATCATGGCCCGGCTCGCGCCCAATCGCGGGTTCGGCAACCGATTGAACAAACTGTTGTTCGGCAATCCGACAATTGCCCGCCTCAGCTATCCGGTGCTGCGCGCCGGTCGCAACACACTGCTCAGGCTGCTCGGCCGGAAAAAGATCCGGGACAGTTGACAGCCACGTAGCCCATGGCAAACGGGTCGCTGCGAACCGGGGCGGGACTTTGGACAGTAAGACATCGGCCAAGCGCTTTCTGGCGCTGTACTTCCTGATCTTTTTCGGGGCCATCTTCCTGCGCGTCGACTATTTCCCGCTGAGCTGGGTGCCGATGTACGGATATCATGTGACTCGTCCGGTCGTGACGGTGTCGGTCGGCGACAAGGACCAGCGGAAACGCGGTTTTGCTGCCCAGCGCGCCAATGGCGAGAAGCTCTATATTTCGGGCGAGGATCTTGGGGTGCCCAGCGCCAATTTCCGGCGGCTCTACCACCAACGGGCGTTCAACCACGGCCCGCCGCAGGATGACCGCGAACGGGCGGCGCTGATGTCGTTCAACCGCTGGTGGTACGAGACATTCGTCGGCCCCGACCCGCGGCTCGACCGCCGCTATGCCGACCAGCTGCTGATCAGCGTCAACCGCACCTTCGGCTACGGGCCACAAGATCCGCAGCGGATCGTCCGGCTCGAGGCGACGCTCGATTTCGCCACTTTCACCCGCGCCGATGTTGCCGTGGGCAACTTGTCGCGGCCGACGGTCGAGCGGCGCACCGCCATCGTCACCGAACAGGGCGCCTTCCTGCGCACCGGGGACAAGGTCGTGCCGATGCCGCGCGGTTTGGAAAGGGACGCCGGTGAGTAGCGCGGCACCGCAGCGGCGATCGATCGTCGATTGGTTCTTCTTCGACTGGCATCAGCCGGCGGCGCTTGGTGCCGTCCGCTTCTATTTCGGGCTCGGCCTGGCGATTTACCTCTTTTTCCAGTTCGACCAGGTTCTGCGGGTCGACCCGTTCGGCGCGCACTTCAACTTCACCCGGCCGATCTGGTATTTCTGGCTGCTCGGCATCGACACCAATGTGCCGTGGATCAGCTTCCTGGCGATGCCGCTGCTGATCGCGGCATGCTTGCTGTTCGCGCTCGGCAAGTGGACCAAGCCGGCGATCATCGCCATTTTCATCGGCATCTTTTACCTGAAAGGCGTCCGCGACAGTTTCTCGGGCGACGTCCACCACCGCGAAATCCCGATCTTCGCGATCCTCATCCTGTTCCTCTTCTCCAAATGCGACCGGATGTTCGGCATCGACGCAAGAAAGAAGAATTTGCCGCCGATCGAGGCATGGGAATCGAGCTGGCCGCTGCGCGCGATGCAGGTCTACATCGCCATGTTCTATTTCTGGGCATTGATGGCGAAGATCCGCCTGTCGGGCCTGGATTGGTTCACCGGCGGCGGACGGATCCAGGAAGTGTTGATTTCCCGCGCGTTGCGCGACGGCTTCACGCCGACTGGCGAAGTGGCCAACATGTCACTCGGGTGGGCAATGGCCCAGCAACCCGACCTCGTCTGGTTCTGCGGCGCGCTGGTGTTCGCTTTCGAACTGTTGTTCCCGCTCATCCTGCTGGTCCGCGACTGGCGGCTGAAACTGTTGGCGCTGATCGGTGCGACCTGCTTCCATCTCGCCAACTACGTTCTCATGAACGTCCAGTTCTTCCTCTACCCGTTCGTGTTCGTGGCCTTCTTCAACATGAACATCTTTCACGAATGGCTGATGGGTAGGCTGCGGCTGAGGAAGGCGGCGCCGGCAACGGCGGGTTAGAGGTCCATAAGGACAGCTTTTCTACTAGCGGCGAGATTTTGGCGACGGCGGGCCAAACCGCAGGTTCCCCATTCGTTCCAATTCTGGCATCGATGCGCGGCGCGAGTAGGCGTTATCAACTGCGCGGCCCAGGGGAAACATCAGTGCGTCGCCGACTGCCCGCCCGCCTCGCCGCGCTTTCGATCGCGGCTAGCGCCCTAGCTTCTCCCGCCTTCGCTCAGCGCACCGGTGAAAATGCGGTCACCGCCGCGGACGATGCGTTCGGCACCAGCGTCGGCAACGAGACCATTGGGCTTTACAGCGTTGACGAGGTGCGCGGCTTCAGTCCCGCCGCCGCCGGAAACATCCGCATCGACGGCCTCTACCTCGGCGGGATCGTCATCAACAACCCACGCATCCAGGCGGGCTCCAACGTTCGGGTCGGCCTGTCCGCCCAAGGCTACCCCTTCCCCGCACCGACCGGAATTGTGGAGCTCTCGATCCGGCCGGCTGGAACCGAGCCGACGCTGTCTGGCGTGCTCTATGGCGGGCAAAGCCAGCTCGGCATCGACCTGGACGGAC
>DASWTR010000324.1:0-2534 GCA_036402035.1 Sphingomicrobium sp. | reverse complement strand
GAGATCGGTCGGCGGCGATCTTTACGATTGCGTGCGGACCGGGCCGGATACGATCGGCTTCGCGATCGGCGACGTCACCGGCAAGGGCGTTCCCGCCGCGCTGTTCATGGCCATGTCCAAGGCCTTGCTGTCGTCGGCATTATGCCGTGAGCAGGGCGAACTCGCCAAAGCCGCCGGCGCCATCAACCGCGACCTGATGCGCAGCAACGAGGAGGCGATGAGCGTGACCATGATCGTGGGGCAAATCGACCTCGGCAGCGGAGTCGTCAGCCTGGTCTGCGCTGGGCATGAAGACCCCTACGTCGCCGGAGCCGATGGAACGGTCCGACGGTGCGGTCTAGAGGGCGGCCCGCCGCTCGGCATGGTCGAGTATGATTATCCGGAGGAGACGATGGCGTTGGCGGCGGGAGAAACGCTCGTGCTGGTGACCGACGGCATCACCGAGGCACAGAACCAGTCGGGCGCGCTCTATGGCCGGGACCGCATCGGTGAGCAGCTGGCCGCAGTCGAACCGTCGGCACGGACGATGTGCGAAGCGATCCGCGACGATGTCCGTCGCTTCGAAGGCCATGCCGATCCCACCGACGACCTCACGATCATGGCGTTGCGCTACCGGCAGCCGGCCGCGGTCTAGCGAACCAGCACTTCGACCCTGCGGTTGATCGCGCTTTCGACCTTGTCGGCGGTGGGCTCTCGCAGCTCGCGCTCCCCCCGGCCTACCGCCGTCATTAGCGAGCGGTCGATCCCGACCGTGGTCAGCAGGCCGACGATCTGCTCCGCCCGGCGCAGCGACAGTGCGTCATTGTCGTCCGCATCTCCGACGGTGTCGGTATGGCCCGTGACTTCGACGTCGACGCCGGGACGCCGGGCCACCTCGGCTCGAAGCTCGTCCAGCACCGGCCGGGATTCCGGGGTCAGGTCGGTCGTCCCTTCGACGAAGTAGAGGATGAAGCTCTTTGGCGGCGGCGGCAGACCGGACAGCAGCGCCAGCTGGTTCGGGTTCAACCCGTTTTTGCCGAGCGCCTTGGGGGTCGGCGTTGGATCGCCGAGACGCGTGCGGCTTTCGGGCTGCGACACCACCGCCTCGACCGGCTTCCCGCCCGCTTCGAGGATCGCCACCGCGCCATGGCCGCCGCCCTCGTCGGGAAGCAAGGTCATCGACGAATGGCTGCAGGCAGCAAGCCCGAGGAAGAGGCCGGCGCCGGTTACCCGCCAGCCCGTCATTTGGACACTTCGACGATGAAGCGGGTCCCCCTTACGCCCAGCAGGGAATTGGGAGTGCGGACCTTCATCGCATCCTTGCCCGACTTGGCGATCTGGCCGGAGACGATGCCCAAGGATCCGCGATCGACTTGGGTCAGGAACGAGCCCTTCTGCCGCGTCCGGTCATAGGTGAAGTCGCTGACCGCCACGCGGCTGTTCGGACCGACCGAAAAGCGGGTGTTGTCGATGAAGCTGAGGCTGATCCGGCCGTCTTTCCCCGTCACCAGCCGGTCGCCGGGCGAAAGCTGGAACCCGGCCCTCGCCGGCAGACGGGTCGTACCGCGTTCGATGGCGGCAGAACCGACGCTGCTCTTGATCCGGGCGATCTCGGCCTGCACCGGCGCGGTCGCGACCAATGCAAATGCGGCCACGGCGCAAATATGACGAAGCATGTGGGCCTCCCCTGATCCTGATCGCCATGACATAAACGTTTCGATGCCGTCACGCGACTCACAAACTGTTAACCGGATCGATGTTGCCGGATCGACCGCTCTGGGCGACGCGGTGGCGGCGATGCGCCGCTATGCCGTCGACCAGGGTCTGGCACCGACGCACCAGGCGCGGCTGTGTATCATCGTCGAGGAGCTGATCACCAACATGATCGAGCATGGCGGCGGCGAGCGGCGGATAGGGCTTCAGCTCGACCGGCAAGGGGACGCGGTCCGGGTGGCGATCGAAGATGACGGCCCGGCATTCGATCCGCGCGACTTCGCTGATTCGGCGATTCCCGAACGAGGCGGAGGTGCGGGCCTGCGGCTGGTCAGAATCTGGGCAGAATCGATCGCATATCAGTCGTCGGGCGGCCGCAATCGGCTTGAGCTATTCGTGCCGCTAAAGGCCGAGTGATCCTATTCCGCGGCCCAGAGCTTCGACTTCTCCATGATCGTGATCTCGCGCAGCAGTCCGTCTACGCTTCCAGTCAAATCGTCGAGGAAGGTGATCTGATGCCGGGCGCCGCGATAACTTTCGACCAGCAGGATCGCATCGAGCAGGATCGGCACGACCAGACTTTCCGGGTCGTCGAGCTCGGCGATGCCCTTGAGTTTTTCCAGCGCCTTGTTCCGCGCCCCTTCCGGATCGGACATCGCCGCTGCCCTCCCTATCAGCCAACCCATTCTTCGACCCTCCGCTTCCCGCTAAAGATATCTCAGGAAGGCGGGCGGACCAGACCCGGTTGTCCCGACATCGCACCGGCTCGGCGCATCTGCCCGATCGCTAGCGCCGCTGGCGCGCCGCCCTCGCCGCTTCGGGGCTGATCGGCTGGACGCCCA
>DASWTR010000323.1:0-5756 GCA_036402035.1 Sphingomicrobium sp. | reverse complement strand
ATGATCGCCGCGATCGATGCGGGCGAGGAGCTTCCTTCGGGCGATGACAGCGCGCTGATCGACGCACTGGCGCCCGGCGCCGAGGGCCCAGTGGTTCAGGCCGCCTCAGCAGTCGTCGCCGACAATGGCGCCAAGGGCGGCAACTCTGCCCCGCGCACCATCCGCCTGTCGGTCGAGCTGCTCGACCGAGTGATGTCGGGTGTGTCGGACATGGTGCTGGCGCGTAACGAGCTGGCCCGCCGTCTGCGCGAGGCGCCTGGCGACGTCGAGGTCGACGGAGCGTTCGAGCGATTGAGCGGCATCATCGCCGAGATGCGCGATGCGATCACCCGCACCCGCATGCAGCGGATCGAAAATCTTTTCGTCGCCTTGCCGCGCATGGTCCGCGACCTTTCCGCAGAGCTCGGCAAGCAGGTGCTGGTCGATATCGATGGCGGCGATGTCGAGCTGGACCGCGAGATGATCGAGATGATCCGCGATCCGCTGACCCACATCATTCGCAACGCGGTCGATCATGGCATCGAGGCGCCCGCCGAACGGCTCAAGGCCGGCAAGCGCGAGATCGGCCTGCTGTCGGTCTCCGCGCGTCAGTCAGGCAATCAGATCCTGATCGAGATCGCCGACGACGGCAAAGGCATCGATGGTTCGAAGCTGGTCGATAAGGCCATCGCTAACGGAGTGCTCGATCGCGAGGCGGCCCAGAAGCTGTCGCGCGGCGAGCAGCTGGCGTTGATCTTCGAAGCGGGCCTGTCGACGGCGCAGCAGGTCACCGCCATTTCCGGCCGAGGCGTCGGGATGGACGTGGTCCGCTCCAACGTCGAGCGGATCGGCGGGCTGGTCGAGGTCGATTCCGTTCCCGGCAAGGGCACCCGGATGACCCTGCGCGTACCGCTGACGCTGACCATCATTCCCGCGCTCACCGTATCGATCGGCAATCAGCATTTCGCGATTCCCCGGGCGGCCATCGAAGAAATCGTTCGCGCCAACGGCGGCAGCGTCACGCTGGAGAAGATCGGTGGGGCAGGGGTCGCCACCATCCGCGGCCGCCGAGTGCCCGAAGTGGCGCTGGCCGATGTGCTCGGCTTGCCGAGCGACGTCAGCGATGAAGAACGCACTTTGGTCGTGCTCCGGCCGGCCGGCGGAGACGTCTATGCGCTCGCCGTCGATCGAATCCACGACCATGAGGAGCTGGTGGTGAAGCCGGCGGCTCCGGCGGTGATGGCAACTGGTCTTTACGCCGGAACCACGCTGGCCGACGACGGCAGCCCGATCCTGCTGTTCGATCCGGCCGGCCTGGCCCAGGTCGGCGGCGTAAAGCTGGAAACGCTGGAGCGCGGTGGCCGCGCAGCCGACGCGCCAGCTGCCGCCAACTCCAATGAAATACCGGTCCTGCTGTTCCGCGGCCTCGACGGGGCGCGTCGTGCGCTAAGGCTCGGTGTCGTGGACCGTATCGAGGAAGTCGACGCGGCCGAGGCGATCCGCCACAGTGCCGGCCAGCTGCGCGTGCAGTTGGGTGAGGCGATCCTGCCGTTGGCGGGCGTTGACCAGCTGGATGGACTCAACGGCAAGGTTCGCATCTTCCGCCTGAACGACGGCGAGCATGAGATTGGCTACGCCTTCCGCGAGGTCATCGACATGATGACTTTGGAGAAGGACGTCATCCCGGCCGAAAACGTTGGCGAAGTCGGCGGAGTGACCTTGATCGGCGGTGAGCCGGCCGAGCTGATCGACACCTACTGGATTTTCGCTCAGCATCTCGGCAGCGCCGCCGCCCGCCCAGCCGCGCAACCGGTTTGCCGCCTGCCCGAGGGCGATGCCTGGATGCAGAACATGCTTCGGCCGATCGTCGAGGCCGCCGGCTATCTGGTGATCGGCGAGAGCGACGAGCTCAGCGCCGACGTGACCATCGTGTCGCACGGCCGCGAGGTGCCCGCTGGCGAAAGCGGCCGGGTGCTCCGCCTTGCCAGCGATCCCGACGCCGCCGACGGGCAGGATAGCGTCTATCGCTACGATCGTGCCGGGCTGCTCATCGCCCTCAAATCCGCCAGCGCGGGGAGGCGCTAATGAACGAGCTTCTGCTGATCGTCTCCATCGCCGGAAGCCGCGTGGCGCTGCCCGCGGCGGAGGTCGAAAGCGTGGTCGAGCTGGAATCGCTGATCCCGGTTCCACGCGCACCCGCGCATCTTGCCGGCCTGTCGGCGTTGCGCAGCCGTGTGCTGACCGTGATTGATTGCCAGCGCTCACTTGAACTGGGCACGACGAACCTCAACGACGGTCGGCTGCATGAGGCGGCCGTGGTTGAACTCGACGGCCATCATTACGCGCTGACCGTGGATGCCGTCGAAGACGTGGTCGAGGCCCTGTCCGAACCGGCGCCGATCCGTGCCGCGATGGGCGGCGGTTGGGAGCGCGTGTCGCAGGGCATGATCGAGACCGAGGAGGGACCGATCCTGCTGGTCGACATCGCTGCCTTGATTGCCGGCCCGGGTGCGGAAGCGCGCGCGGCTTAAGAGGTTCGTTACCCTTATCGCTTAGAACGCACGTCAACACAGACGGAAAGACATATGAAAACCTGCCTCATCGTCGACGACAGCAAAGTGATCCGCAAGGTCGCGCGGCACATCCTCGAGACACTGGAATTCCAGGTCGAGGAGGCGGGTGACGGCCGCGAAGCACTCGACCGCTGCGAAGCCAAGATGCCGGACGTGGTCCTGCTTGACTGGAACATGCCGGTGATGAGCGGGATGGAGTTCCTGAAGCTGCTCCGCCAGCGCGGCCATTCCGACCAGCCGAAGGTCGTCTTCTGCACGACCGAGAATGACATGGCTCATATCCGCGCCGCACTCGAGGCGGGGGCGGATGAGTATGTGATGAAGCCGTTCGACCGGGAAACGCTGCACATCAAGCTGCAACTCGTCGGCGTCGCCTGAGGCCGGTTCCATGAAAGGGGCGCTCGCCACCTCCCGGGCCAGCGATCGCGCTGGACCCGCCAAGCCCTCGCGCCGGCCGATCAGGCTGATGATCGTCGATGATTCGATGGTCGCGCGCGCCGTGCTCAGTCGAATCATCGACGCCGACGGCAATTTCGAGATCGCCGGCATCGCGGGCACCGCCGAGGACGCGGTTGAAGCGCTCGGCCAAGTGATGGTCGACATCGTCCTGCTTGACCTGGAAATGCCCGGTGTCGGCGGACTCAAGGGCCTGCCGCGCATCCTGGAAGCCGCCAAGGGCGCCAAGGTGCTGATCGTTTCGTCCCTGGCCGAAGACGGCGCCGAGGAGACGGTCGCGGCGCTGGCCCTGGGCGCTCATGACACGCTGCCCAAGCCAGGCACCGGCCGATTCAACGGGCGCTTCTCGGAGGTGCTGCTCGGCAAGCTTCGCGGTCTCGGCTACGCCGATCGCAGTTCCATCCCGGTCACTCCCATCACTTCGGCACCGCGCCCGAGGCCGGTTTCGAACAGCGAACCGCTACGGCTGCTGGCCATTGGCGCTTCAACCGGCGGAATCCACGCGCTGGGGACCTTCTTTGCCGCCCTTCCGGCACGGATTGGCGTCCCGATCCTCGTCACGCAACATTTGCCGCCGGCCTTCATGACCGTGTTCGCGCGCCAGCTTTCGCTTGCGGCTGGACGCGAGGCGGTGGTCGCGGAGGACGGGATCAGGCTGCTTCCCGATCTGATTGTGGTCGCGCCGGGCGAGGCGCATCTGATGGTTGATGAGGTGAACGGCCAGCTGGTCGCTCGCCTGCTCAAGACCAAGGCAGCCAGCGGCTGCATGCCCTCGGTCGATCCGATGCTGGCTTCGGCCGGCGCGGTGCTGGGCGCTGGCGCATTGGGTGTCGTGCTCACCGGCATGGGCCGCGATGGTGCCGACGGTGCAAAGCGCCTGGTCGAGGCGGGCGGTGCCGTGATGGCCCAGGATCAGGCCAGCTCGGCCGTATGGGGCATGCCCCGCGCGGTGGCCGACGCGGGGCTTGCTTGCGCGATCCTGCCACCCGACAAGCTGGCGCGCCGCGTCGCTTCCCGGATGGAGGAGGCGTCGTGCAAGTAAGCGACAGCTCCAGCCGGATCCTCGCCGGATTGCTGGAGGCCCGGACGGGGCAGCAGCTGACCATGAGCCGCCGCTGGCGGATCGAGACGGCGCTCGCCGCTCTGCTTCGCGAACGCGGCATCCCGACCCTCGACGAGCTGATCACCATCCTGGTCATGGGCCGCGAGCCTAGCCTTGCTACCCAAGTGGTCGAGGCGCTGCTCAACAACGAAACCTATTTCTTCCGCGACCGCGCGCCGTTCGACCTTCTGGCCCGGACGGCATTGCCCAAGCTCGCCCAACGGCGGCAGTCGTTCAAGCGGCTGACCATCTGGTCGGCGGGCTGCTCGACCGGGCAGGAAGCCTATTCGCTGGCGATGCTGTTCGCCGAGGATCCGGTGAAATGGGCCGGCTGGACGATCGACATCCTAGGCACCGACGTCAGCGAGGGCGTGGTTCGCCGCGCGCGCGAGGGCGTCTACAGCCAGTTCGAGGTTCAGCGCGGGCTCGGCATCACGCAGATGATCCGCTGGTTCGAGGAAACCGACAATGGCTGGCGGGCGATTGAGCCACTGCGGCGGATGGTGCGGTTCCAGACCCAGAACCTGCTCGAGCCGCCGCCGCATCCGGGCAAGTTCGACATCGTCCTGTGCCGCAACGTGCTGCTCTACCTCAACGCGGAACGCCGTGCTCTGGTGTTCGATCGGATCGCCGACGCGATGGCGCCGGACGGTTCGTTGATGCTCGGCGCCGGGGAAACCGTGATCGGCCAGACCAAGCGGTTCTGGGCCGACCCGGACTCGCGCGGTCTCTATCGCCCGCTCGAACCCGGCGAAGCACCTCCAGTAGCACTCAGGGCTTGACCCGAAGGCAAAACCCATGCGCCATGCGCGCATGGACATGACGCGCTGCCCGTCGCCGAATTTCGACGAACGCCAGCTGCCGGTGTCGATGATCGTCCTTCACTATACTGGCATGCCCGACGCCGAGGGAGCGCTGAACCGGCTGACCTCGCCCGACGCCAAGGTGTCGGCCCATTATCTGGTCAAGGAAGACGGCGAGGTCATCCAGTTGGTCGACGAGGAGAAGCGCGCCTGGCATGCCGGCAAAAGCTATTGGCGCGGCATCACCGACGTGAACTCGGCCAGCGTCGGCATCGAGATCGTAAACCCTGGCCACGAGTTCGGCTACCGGCCCTTTCCGGACGAGCAGATCGCGTCGGTCATTCCCTTGGTCGCGGACATCAAGGAGCGGCACGGCATCGGCCGCGGCAATATCGTCGGCCACAGCGACGTCGCGCCGGCGCGCAAGGAGGATCCGGGCGAGTTGTTTCCCTGGTGGGAACTGGCCAAGCGCCGCCTGGCGCTGCCCAGCCCCTCGCGCGACCTGATGGACCCATACTGGACCGATGCCGGCTTCCTGCTGGCGCTGGAGCGGTTCGGGTATGACGTGACCGACACACAAAAGGCGGTGATCGCCTTCCAGCGCCGCTTCCGCCCCGACCTCATCGACGGCATCATCGACGGCGAATGCCGCGCCAAACTGTTGGCGTTATTGCTGCCGAGACCGCAGTAACCCGCGTCGCGTTTGCGATAGGTCCCCTTCGCCTCGACGACGGTGGCGAAGCCGCCTCACTGAAGCTCGTCCTCGAGTGCTTCAAACTCGACCGACACCTCGTGCCAACCCCACCATATCAGCACGCTGATCGAAGCCGCGGCCAATCGCGC
>DASWTR010000322.1:0-3716 GCA_036402035.1 Sphingomicrobium sp. | reverse complement strand
CTGCGACCGGGTGGCGGTGCTGGCCGACCGCAAGGTCGTGGCGGTTGGAACGATTGAAGAATTGCTCGCCTTGGACCATCCTTGGATTCAAGAATATTTTAACGGGCCTCGCGGTCGCGCGGCCAGCGCCGGGTTAAAGGGACAGTAAGGCCGATGGAAACGCGCTCAAACTATGTGCTGGTCGGCAGCGTGACCTTGGCCCTGCTGATCGGCCTGCTCATATTCATCGTTTGGCTGGCTGGCCTGTCCAACAAGGCCACCAAATGCTTCGACATTTATTTCAGCCAGGGCGTTGGCGGCCTCAATCGCGGGTCGTCGGTCAATTTCCAGGGCGTTCCGGTTGGCCAAATCGAAAAGATCAGCCTGCTTCCCGACCGGCCGGAATTCGTCTGGGTCCGGATCGAGGTCGATGGCGAAACGCCGATCCTTCAGGGTACCACCGCGCAGATCCGCGGCGTCGGCTTCACCGGCGTCAGCGAAATCGCGCTCGAGGGCGCGGTCAAGGGTGCTCGCCCGCTGGTCCAGTTGGGGCCGCAGGGCTGTCCGGTCATCCCGGCCAGCTCCGGCGGGCTTGGCGCGCTGCTCAATTCGGCGCCTGAGCTGATCGACCGCATCCAGCGCCTGACCGAGCGGCTGACCGAGTTGCTCAGCGACCGCAACCAGAATGCGATCTCCGACATTCTCGAAAATGTCGAGAAGACCACCGATGTGTTGGCCCAGCGCGCTCCCGCTCTCGCCGACGCGATCGGGGATGCGCGCATCGCCGCGCGCCAGGCCGGGATTGCCGCCGCTCGTTGGGGCGAGGTCGCCAACTCGACCAACAAGCTGATCCAGGAGCAGGGGCAGCCGGCCGCCGAGGATCTGCGACGGTCGATCGCCTCGGTGCAAAGCGCCGCCGATAATCTCGACGCGATGATCGCCGACGCCCGGCCGGGCGTGCAGAACCTCAGCAAGAATACGCTGCCGGAAGTGAACCGCCTGGTCCGCGACCTGCGCGATCTGACCACCTCTTTGGAGGGCGTCACTCAGCGGGTTGAGGAAGGTGGCATCGGTGGCGCGCTGGGTCCGCCCAAGCTACCAGATTACGAGCCGGGGAAGAAACAATGAGCCCAATGTTGCGTCTCGCCGCGCCTGCGGCGCTGATCCTTGCCTTGAGTGGGTGCATGGGAGGCTTGCTCGGCGGCGGCGGTAAGGCGCCGCCCTGGCTGTTGACGCTGACGCCGCAGGCTCCTGCTCCGGCCAGCATCGCGCGCAGCGCTGGCCCCGGCCAGGCGGTGACAGTCGACACCCCGGTCATCCCCAAGGAAGTCCGAACCAATCGCGTGCCGGTTCACGAAGGGCCGATCGCGATTGCCTATGTCAAGGATTTGACCTGGGTCGACACGCCCGACCGGCTGTTCCAGGATCTGCTTACCGAGACCGTCACGCGGATGACCAATCTGGTGGTGCTCGATCCCAATCAATCGACCCTCGACCCGGGCACCACCGTCAGCGGCAACCTATCCCGCTTCGGCTATGACGCGCAGGAGGGCGTGGTGATCGTCCGCTACGACGCCGCGATGCAACGCTCCGGCGGCACCGCGGTCGCCACCCGCCGCTTCGAAGCCCGGGAGCCGGCCGATGGCACCGCTTCGACCGTCGCCCCCGCGATCAACGCCGCCGCAAACCGCGTCGCGATGGAAGTCGCTCAGTGGGTCGGAAGCTGATCTAGCCTGGGTCTTCGACAGGCTCAGGACAGGCTCTTCGACAGGCTCAGGACAGACTCTTCGACGCCTGTTCGAACACGTCCTTCGAGAGGCCCGGAGTCGCCACGATCCGCTCCAGCTCGGCCCGCATCAGGGCGGCGCGCCCCGCCTCGAACCGGCGCCAACGACCGAGTGATGCCACCTGACGGGCGGCGACCTGCGGATTGATGCGGTCCACTTCCAGGATCATGTCGGCCAGGAAGCGGTAACCGCGGCCGGACGAATGGTGGAACGCCCACTGGTTGGCGGCGAAATGGCTGACCAGCGCGCGCCAGCGGTTGGGGTTCTTGATCGTGAAGTCGGGATGTTTGGCCAGGCCTTCGACCACGTCGAGCGTGTCCTGCCGCTGCGCGGCGGCCTGGAGCGCGAACCATTTGTCGAGCACCAAGCTGTCATCGCGACAGCGGCGATAGAAATCGGCGAACGCCTCCTCCCGCTCCGCCGCATCGAGGCTGGTCAGCACCGAAAGGGCACCCTGGCGGTCGGTCATATTGTCGGCCGCGCCATATTGCGCCCTGGCCAGCGCCGCGCCGCGTGCGGGGTCGCCCCCCGCCAGTAGCGACAACGCGACCGTCTTCAACCTACGGACACCCTTGGCACCGGGCGATAGGTCATCGCCGGACGCGACTGCAGCTTGCGCCTGTGCCAGCTCATCGCCCAACTCGGTGCCGATCACCCGCCGCAGAGTTTCCCGGCTGCGATGGATCGCGTCGGGATCGACCAGCTCCATCCGGTCGCCGATCAATCCTTCGCTGGGCAGCGACAGCGCCTCGCCCTTGAACGCAGGGTCGAGGACGTTGGACCGAAGCGTGCCGCGCATCGCGGCAATCACCGCCGACGGGTCAGCCGGTCCGCCGCGAGCGCCGTCCAGCAAGGCGCGGTACATCAATTCCTGCAGCGCCTCGAAGCGCGCGAAGGGATTGGCATCGACCTCTGCCAGCTTCTCGAGCTCGCCCGGCTGCCGCTGTGCCTCGAGCAGGATAGGGGCGGAGAAGTCGCGGTTGATCGACAGGAGCGGCGGTTCATCCACACCGTAGAAGAATATACTGTCCTCGGCTTGGTCGAGCAGGATGACCCGCTCCTCGCCGATCGGCTCGCCGCTTTCGGCGCCGATCAGCGCGGTCCTTAGCGGCAACACCATCGGCTGCTTGGCCGTCTGCCCCGGCGTGTCGGGGATCGTCTGCGACAGGTGCAACGTCGCCGAGCCCGACGCCGGGTCATGTTCCAGCTTTGCTTCGACCTTGGGCGTTCCCGCCTGGCTGTACCACAGGCGGAATTGGCCGAGATCGACGCCGCTCGCGTCCTCCATCGCCTTGACGAAATCCTCGCAGGTCACCGCCTGCCCATCGTGCCGCTCGAAATACAGGTCACTCCCTTTCCGGAACGCCTCGTCGCCCAGGATCGTCCGCATCATGCGGATCACCTCGGCGCCCTTGTTGTAGACGGTCGCGGTGTAGAAGTTGGTGATCTCGATATAGGTCTCGGGCCGCACCGGATGCGCCAGCGGGCCCGCATCCTCCGGAAATTGCGCCGCACGAAGCAGCCGCACGTCGTCGATCCGCTTGACCGCTTCGCTGCCCATGTCGGCCGAGAAGCTCTGATCGCGGAACACCGTGAAGCCTTCCTTGAGGCTCAGCTGGAACCAGTCGCGGCAGGTGACCCGGTCGCCCGACCAGTTGTGGAAATATTCATGCGCCACGACCCCGGCGATATTGTCGAAATCGACGTCGGTGGCGGTGTCCTGGTCGGCCAGGACGTAGCGCGAATTGAAGATGTTGAGGCCCTTGTTCTCCATCGCGCCGAAGTTGAAATCGTCCACCGCGACGATGTTGAACAGGTCGAGGTCATATTCGCGGCCATAGACCTGCTCGTCCCAGCGCATCGCCGCCTTGAGGCTCTCCATCGCATGGGCCGTCTTGGGCAGGTACTTCTCGCGCACCCAGATGGCGAGCTCGACCTCTCGCCCGTTCA
>DASWTR010000321.1:0-5395 GCA_036402035.1 Sphingomicrobium sp. | reverse complement strand
GGCGCTGGTGATCTCCGTCGTCACGCTGACGATCCTCATCTCCATCTGGGTCGCCCGGATGGTCGGGTTCAAAACGGAATTCGGACTGCTGACCGGAGGCGCCACGGCAATCTGTGGCGCGTCGGCTGCCATGGCCTTGTCGGCGGCGCTTCCGCCCGATGAGCGGAAGGAGCGGCTGACCGGCTTTACCATCATCGGCGTGTCGACCCTGTCCACCGTGGCCATGATCCTCTACCCGGCGATCTCCACCCTGTTCGGCTTCGACGATCACCGGGCGGGCGTGTTCATCGGTTCGACGGTTCACGATGTCGCTCAGGTGGTCGGCGCCGGCTACGCCATCTCGCCGGAGGCCGGCGACACGGCGACGGTGGTCAAGCTGATGCGCGTCGCCATGCTGCTGCCCGTCATCCTCCTGGTCGGCCTGTGGGCGAGAAGGCGAGGTGGGCATGGCGAGGGCGAACGGCCGCCGCTGCTGCCCTGGTTCGTCACCGCTTTCGCGGCGCTGGTGCTGATCAACAGCCTGATCCCCATTCCCGAATTCGTCCGCGATGCGGGGGGCACGGCCTCGCGCTGGTGCCTGGTCGCAGCGATCGCCGCGCTCGGCGTCAAAACCCATTTCCGCGAGATCGCCGAGATCGGCTGGAAACCAGTCCTGCTGATGGTGCTGGAAACGCTGCTGATTGCCAGCCTGGCGTTGGTCGCCATTTGGGCCGGCTGGATTTGAGGCGAGGGCGGGTTGAAGCGAGGAGCGTAGGATAGCTCCCATTCGTTGTTCGATCGGAGGGGCTCCGCCTTCAACGGGAGAAGGAGCGATGAGCGCCAACGGTTTGGAAATATTCGACAAAACCCTAGAAACGACCCATGTCTGGCTGAAGGAGATCATGGCCGACCTCGGCCCCGATCGGCAGGTCGCCTGGAAGGTGCTGTCGGTCGTGCTGAGGAAACTTCGCGACCGGCTTCCGCTTGGGTTGGCGGCGCATCTGGGCGCGCAGCTGCCGATCCTGATCCGTGGCATCTACTATGATCAGTTCGAACCCTCGAAGCTCCCGACCGAATGCAACAGCCGTGAGGAATTCGTCGCCGAGGTGGCCGAATGGCTAAGCGATATTCGCCCGGTCGACCCCGACGAAGCTGTCCGGTCCGTGTTCAAGGTGCTGTCGCACCATGTCGACCCGGGCCAGATTGCCAAGGTGCGCGAGGCGCTGCCACGGTCATTGCGCCAGAGCTGGGAGACCGCCGCCGCGGTAGAGCCGGTCTAAGCGTCTGTTTGGTTGACATAATATTGTCGCGCTACTGAAATCTGCCTGACCACGCGCTGGCGTAGATGATGCCCAACAGCCTCGGGAGGGGACGATGGGCGCAATCCAGTCACCGCTGCGCGGTCGCGGCGCGACCAAGATCAAGCTTCCACCCGGGATTCCCCCGGCGCTTCGCGACGAACCGATGCATTTCGAGCCGGGGATTCCCCGGCTTGTTTTTAGGACGGTGTGGCTTTCGGATATCCACCTCGGGACGCCGGGTTGCAAGGCCGAGCTCCTGCTCGATTTCCTCAAGAGCATCGAGTGCGAGACGCTGTATCTGGTCGGCGATATCGTCGATGGCTGGCAGCTCAAGAAGGGCTGGTACTGGCCGGCGCGCCACAACGACGTCGTTCGCTGCTGGCTGAAAATGGCCAAACATGGGACGCGCGTGATCTTCGTGCCCGGCAACCATGACGAACTGTTCCGCGACTATGTCGGGCTGAACTTCGGCGGCGTGGAGGTAGCGCATGAGGCGATCCACATTACCGCCGATGGGCGCAGCCTGCTGGTGCTGCATGGCGACGAGTTCGACGGTGTCGTGATCTACGCTAAGTGGCTCGCGATCCTCGGCGACCATGCCTACACGCTGCTGCTCAAGCTCAACGCATTCCTCAACCGCATCCGCCGGATGATGGGAAAACCCTATTGGTCGCTGTCGGCGCTGCTCAAGAAACGGGTCAAGAACGCCGTCGAATTCATCTGCAACT
The DNA here is from genome assembly GCA_036402035.1 of Sphingomicrobium sp. Taxonomy (GTDB): domain Bacteria; phylum Pseudomonadota; class Alphaproteobacteria; order Sphingomonadales; family Sphingomonadaceae; genus Sphingomicrobium. The sequence goes on along the minus strand of DASWTR010000321.1, from coordinate 3,387 downwards.
TCGAGCAGGCGGTCGCCCATGCGGCGCACGAACGCGGTGCCGACGGGGTGGTTTGCGGCCATATCCACAGCGCCGAAATCCGCCAGATCGGCGAAGTCACCTATTACAACGACGGCGACTGGGTCGAAAGCTGCACCGCGCTGGTCGAGCATGGCGATGGGCGGATGGAAATCATCGACTGGGCCGAGCGCAAGCGCCGGGAGGCAAACGCGGCGCGCGAGCGGGTCCAGCGGGCCAGGGAAGCCGCGACGGCGTGAAGATCGCGCTGGTTACCGACGCCTGGCTGCCGCAGGTCAATGGCGTGGTGCGTTCGCTGACGATGACCGTCGAGCAGCTCCGCCGCCGCGGCGCGGAAGTGGAGATCCTCCAGCCGGGGCTGTTCAAAAGCTGGCCGTGCCCGACCTATCCGGAAATCCGCCTGGCGCTTGGCTGCGGGCCGGCGGTCCGCAAACTGCTCGACATCTTGAATCCGGACGCGATCCATATCGCGACCGAGGGACCGATCGGTTGGGCCGCGCGCGGCTGGTGCCTCAAGCGGGGCCGGCGCTTCACCACCAGCTTCCACACCCGCTTTCCCGACTATGTCTCGGTCCGCACAGGCCTTTCGGCCGATTGGATCTGGCCGGTCATGCGAAGATTTCACGGTGCCGCCGAGCGCACCTTCGTGGTGACCCGCCGGCTGGCGGACGAGCTTGAGCGGCGGCGGATCGGGCCCACTCATATCTGGCCGCTAGGCGTCGATCTCCGCCAGTTCCGCCCTTCGGGACGCAAGCATCCTGCGATGGCCGGGCTGCCGGGACCGATCCTGCTCAATGTTGGCCGGATCGCGGTCGAGAAAAATATCGAAGCCTTCCTCGATTGCTGCGTGCCGGGAACCAAGGTGGTCGTAGGCGACGGTCCTGCGCTAGGCGAGCTGCGGGCGCGATATCCCGGTGTGCATTTCCTGGGGCCGATGCATGGCGAGGAACTGGCATCCGTCTATCGATCGGCAGATCTGTTCGTCTTCCCGAGCCTGACCGACACATTCGGGCTGGTGAACATCGAGGCGCTGGCCTCCGGCTTGCCTGTCGCCGCCTTTCCGGTTGCCGGTCCGCTCGACATATTGGGACGGGACGGACGCGGTGTTCACGAAGGCCAGCGCCGGATTGGTGCCGTCGACGAGAACCTCGCGGCGGCGATCCGCCGGGCGCTTTCGGCCGATCGGGTGGCTGCCGTCGCCGAAGCCAGGCACTACAGCTGGGAAAGCTGTACCGACCGCTTCCTGGAAGGCCTGGCCATCGACAAACCTCTGCGGATCGAACGGCGTGCCGAGGCCGCTTAGGGCTTGACGAACTTCAGCGTCATCCGGTCGCTCTCGCCAATCGCCACATATTTTTCGCGGTCCTGTTCCTTCAGCCTGAGCACAGGTGGAAGCGTCCAAACGCCGTCGGGCCAGTCGGCGGTGTCCTTCGGGTTGGCGTTGATCTCGGATGAGCCGACCAGGCGAAACCCTGCTTCCTCGGCGAGGCGGCGGACGGTCGAGACCTTGATGTAGCCGCTGGTGCGCTCGCGCTCCGCGCTAGCATCTTCCGGCAGGCGGTGGTCGACGATCCCGAGCACGCCGCCCTTCCTTAGCATCGCGTAAATTTGCTTGAAGGCCTCCGAGCTATAGTCTGATTTGCCCTCGCGCTGGTATCCCATCCGCCAGTTATGGACATTCCGGAAGGTGAGGACGACGTCCGCGGTCCCGTCCGGGATGCGATTGGCGCCGGCATCGAAGGCCGGGAAGTTGAATGTTTGGTGGTTGTAGAGGGCCGGTTGCGCCGCCTGCAATTTGGCGATGCCCCCCGGCTGGCCATCCAGCGTTCCAAGCAGCAGCTTTCCGCCGCCGGACTTGAGATAGGGCGCCAGGATTTCGGTGTACCAGCCGCCACCGGGCCAGATTTCCACAACGGTGTCGCCCGGTTTCACGCCGAAGAAGGTCAGCGTTTCCGCAGGGTGGCGATATTTGTCGCGGGCGACATTGGCCGGGGTCCGGCTAGGGGCGGCGAGGGCGGCCGACAGCGGCGATGCCGTCTCCGCCGCGGCCTTGGATGGTTCACCGGTCGGCTGCGCGGCCAGGGGAACCGCAGCGGCGGCGATCAACAACGTTGCGACGGCACCACGGATCATTTTCTCGCTCCCGGATAAGAATATGGCGCGAACAATGGCGCGGCGTTCGATGTTGAGCAACCCTCATGATCTCCGATCCGATTCAGCCGCCGTTCACCACCCGACATGCTTTTCATCGCTGACAATATTGTTGAGTTTCAATCATCTACGATGTGGGGTTTGTATGCGTCATATGCTTATTTGTGCGCTGATCAGCGCCAGTTTTGCTTTATCGGCACCGGGACAGGCGCAACAGATTCCGGTCACCAACATCGCCGATATGGCGGCAACGCCGCTGGTCCGAGTGAATATCGCGGAAACGCTGCGGTCCCGGCCCGACGAGGCCAGCCTAACGGTCGGCACCCAAGGCAAGGCGACGACGGCAACCGCGGCGGTGGCCGCCAACAAGACCAAAACCGAGCGTATGCTCGCGACAATTCGCGCCGCCGGCATTCGCGAACGGGATATACAGACGCAGGGCATTCAGCTGCAGCCCGATTATCGCTGGGATGCCGAGCCGGGTGGCCGCGGACGGCAGACGCTGATCGGATACATCGCCAGTAACTCGATCCAGATCAAGACGCGCAACATCGACGGGCTGACGGCGCTGCTCGACAAGCTGACCGGTGCCGGCGCGGACACCGTTTACGGGCCCAATTTCGGCATTTCCGATCCGCTGCCGCTACGGCGCGAAGCGCGGGTCCGGGCAATGGCGCGGGGCGAAGCCGAGGCACTGGAATATGCCCGCAACAACGGCTTCAACACGGTCCGATTGCTGTCGGTCGAAGAAGGCACGTCCTACCGGGGCACCGATGTCATCGTCACCGGTTCGCACATCAGCTATTCGGGCGGGCTGCCACCGCCCCCACCGCCTCCGCAACCGGAGCGCGGTGGCGATAGCATTGTCGCGCCGGGGCAGCTGGAAACCGGAGTTGCTTTGAACCTGCTTTACCGCATGGAGCGGTAGCGACGAGCTGCGGGATTTAGAGGCACGCCTCCAAATAGGGCTGGTCGAAGCCGAACTGCTTGGCCTTTTCGAGCGTGTAGGGGCGCAGGCCCATCGAACGATATTCGCCGATGATCTTCCCGTCGGGCGTCTCGTCGAGATATTCGAATTTGAACAGCTCCTGGGTGACGATCACTTCGCCCTCCATGCCGATCACCTCGGTGATGTTGGTCGTGCGGCGCGAGCCGTCGCGGAGGCGCTTCACCTGGACGATGAGGTCGACTGAGTCCGCGATCTGGCGACTGATCGCC
>DASWTR010000320.1:0-1888 GCA_036402035.1 Sphingomicrobium sp. | reverse complement strand
CACCCGCTCGATCTGGCGCGGATCGGCCAGGCGCGGCACGAAGAAGCCGCTGGCCCCGGCATCGGCAAAGGCCTTGCCGCGCTCGATCACCTGATCGATCAGCGCATCGTCATAGGTCTGCGTCTTGAGGAACAGGTCGGTACGGGCGTTGATGAAGAAGGCGTCGCCCACGGCCCGTCGGATGGCTTCGATCCGCTGCACCTGAACCTCAAGCGGGTGGATGCCTTCGCCGCCGACCACCTGATCCTCGAGGTTGCAGCCGACCGCCCCCGTTTCGGCAAGGCTTGCCACGTTCCGACCGCCCTCTTCCGGATCGGTCGAATAGGCGCCTTCGAAATCGACACTGAGCGGCAGCGGGTCGATCGCTTCGACGATCCGCTTGGCGTTGGCGAAGACATAATCGAGCGGGACCTGATGGGCATCGCCAAAGCCGCTGGCATCGCCCACCGGATGGCTGCCGGTCGCCAACGCCTTCGCTCCTGCCTTGACCACCGCCTGCGCGCTGCCGACGTCCCAGATATTGTAGAGGATGACCGGGCCACCGGGCACGTGGAGGGCGCGAAAGCGCTCGAACTTTTCAGCGTTGGTCATTCCGGTGCGCCTCCCAGTTGCTGCCACAGCTCGATCTTCACCCCGTCCGGGTCGATGATCCAGGCGAAGCGACCGTAATCCTCGTCCTGCCGGCCGAGGATCTCGATCCCCTTGCCTTCCAGATCGGCGACCATCCCGTCGAGGTCGTCGACGCGCAGGTTGACCATGAACTCCTTGCCGCTCGGGCTCATATAATCGGTGTCGGCCTTGAACGGCGAGAATAGGGTGAAGCCTTCCGGATCGTCCTTCTTGAAGGGGAACATCGCGCCCCATTCGCCGCCGATGCCGAAATTGTCCTGGTACCAGGCGCGAGTTTTGTCGGGATCGGCCACTTTGTAGAAAATGCCGCCCAGCCCGGTCACTCTCGCCATGCCCGCCTCCCTGATTGCGGGTTGAAACGCATCAGATGCGATCCGGATAGACCGGCAGTATGTCGGTCGGGATATCCTTCATCGTGCCGATCACCTGCTGTGCCTGCGGATCGAGCACCGCATATTTGTCGAGCATTGCCTTGACGCCGGCATAGTCGCCATCGCCCTGCAGCCGGACGATCGCCGCGGTCAGGTCGCGGATCCCTCCATCGATCTTCGCCTCGTCGATCCGGAAGCGCTTGGCCTGCTCGTCCCAGACGATGGCGCCCTTTTCACGCAGGAAGCGATACTGCATCGCCGCGCCCTTGCCGTGCGCTTCGCCGATCCCGAACCGCATCGCCCGGAACAGGCCGGCGATATAGGTGGCGCGGATCTGCTTCCGCTCGGCGGCGGGGATAATGCCCTTGTCCATCATGTATAGGATGTTCCAGGCGCCCATCACGTCGGCCTTGGCTTCCTCCAGGCCGGACGCCAGCTCCTTCAGCTCCCTGTCGACGGTGGTTTCGCGGCCGCCCACACGGATCGTGCCCGGACCCAGGCTGTGCGACAGCTCATGGAACAGGGTTTCCATGAACATATATTTCCGGGTGACGTCCCCGGCCTGCTCCGATACCAGCACCAGCGGTGCCATCGGGGCCAGGATGCGGTCATATTTGGCGCCCAGCACGTTGCGCAGGATGACCTTCTTGGCGCCCTTGGCCTCGCGTACCCGCTCGTCGTTGGGCAGGTTGAACGCGACCGTCTGGATGCCCGGCACATTGTCGCCGCCGCCCTTGATCTGCTCGGCGACCACGATCGGCGATTCAAATCCGCGCTGGAAATTCTTGTAGCGTTCCTCGACCGGGAGATTGGCTTCCATGCCGCGCAGCTCGCCCTTGTACAGGTCGAGCGCGGCGGATTCCTTGGGGTCCTTGAGCGTCAGATAG
>DASWTR010000319.1:0-8321 GCA_036402035.1 Sphingomicrobium sp. | reverse complement strand
CGGCGTGGTGGTGATGAACACGCCGTTCGGCAATTCGATCACCACCGCCGAGCACGCCATCGCGCTCATGTTCGCCCTCGCCCGCCAGCTGCCGGAGGCCGACGCCTCTACCCAGCAGGGCAAGTGGGAAAAGAACCGCTTCATGGGCGTCGAGGTGACCGGCAAGACGCTCGGCCTGATCGGTTGCGGCAATATCGGCTCGATCGTCGCGGCTCGGGCGCTAGGTCTCAGGATGAAGGTCGCGGCGTTCGACCCCTTTTTGACGCCGGAGCGGGCGGTCGAACTTGGGGTCGACAAGGTCGAGCTAGACGAGTTGCTCCGCCGCGCCGACTTCATCACACTGCACACGCCGCTTACCGACCAGACGCGCAACATCCTCAGTCGGGAAAATCTGGCCAAGACCAAGAAGGGCGTCAGGATCATCAACTGCGCGCGCGGCGGGCTGATCGACGAACAAGCGCTGAAGGAAGCGCTCGACGCCGGTCAAGTCGCCGGCGCGGCCCTGGACGTGTTCGAGAAGGAGCCGGCGACCGCCTCCCCCTTGTTCGGAACGCCGGGCTTCATCTCTACCCCGCACCTCGGTGCGTCAACGAGCGAGGCGCAGGTCAATGTCGCGATCCAGGTCGCCGAGCAGATGAGCGATTTCCTGCTGCTCGGCGGCGTGACCAACGCGATAAACATGCCATCCCTCAGCGCCGAGGAAGCACCGCGGCTAAGGCCCTATATGGCGTTGGCCGAGAAGCTGGGTAAACTGGTCGGCCAAATCCTGGGCGAGGATGTCCGCTCGGTCTCGGTCGAGGTCGAGGGCGCCGCGGCCCAGCTCAACCAGAAGCCGATCACCGGAGCCGTGTTGGCCGGGCTGATGGGCACCTATTCGCAGACGGTGAACATGGTCAACGCGCCCTTCCTGGCAAAGGAGCGGGGCCTCGATGTCCGTGAAGTGCGGCACGACCGCGAGGGCGACTATCACACGCTGGTCGCGGTCGAAGTGGGGACGTCGCAAGGGCCGCGGCGGGTCGCGGGTACCCTGTTCGGCAACAAAGCGCCGCGGCTGGTCGAGCTGTTCGGGGTCGAGATCGAGGCCGAGCTTGCTGGTACCATGATCTACATCGTCAATACCGATACGCCCGGCTTCATCGGCAAGCTCGGCACCGCGCTGGGCGAAGCAAGCATCAATATCGCCACCTTCAACCTCGGCCGCCGCGAGGCGCTGGGCGAAGCGGTGGCGCTGGTTGCAGTCGATGGCGATGTACCCGCTGCGATCGTCAAGAAGCTCTGCAAGCTGCAAGGGGTGCGGGAGGTGGTGCCGCTTCGGTTTTGACCGGTTTGCGCGGCTCGCCTAGAGCGCGCCCGCATCATCAAAGGGGATTCGCGTGGGCAACGTCACCGTCATCGGCGCGCAGTGGGGCGACGAGGGCAAGGGAAAGATCGTCGACTGGCTGGCCAGCCGGGCCGATATGGTGGTCCGCTTTCAGGGCGGGCATAACGCCGGCCACACGCTAGTGGTCGGCAACGAGACCTACAAGCTCTCCCTGCTTCCCTCCGGCATTGTGCGTGGCACGCCGTCGGTGATCGGCAATGGCGTGGTGCTCGACCCGTGGGCGCTGAAGGCGGAGATCGAAAAACTCGCCGCCCAGGGCCTCAACATCACGCCGGACGTGCTGATGATCGCCGAGACCTGCCCGCTGATCCTGCCGATCCATCGCGACCTTGATGCGCTGCGTGAGGATGCCTCGGGGGCAGGCAAGATCGGAACCACCCGGCGCGGCATCGGTCCGGCCTATGAAGACAAGGTCGGCCGTCGCGCGATCCGGGTGTGCGACCTCGCTCATTTGGGCGAGCTCGACCCGCTGCTCGACCGCCTCTGCGCCCACCATGACCATCTCAGGGCGGGCTTCAGCGAGCCCCCGGTTGATCGTGAGCGGCTGAAGCATGACCTGGCGGAGATCGCCGACTTCGTGCTGCCCTTCGCCCGGCCGGTATGGCGCGACCTCGACGAAGCGCGCCGCCGCGGCCGGCGCATATTGTTCGAAGGCGCGCAGGGCGTGCTGCTCGACGTCGACCATGGGACCTATCCGTTCGTGACCTCGTCCAACACGGTAGCGGGGACGACCGGATCGGGCACGGGCACTGGCCCATCGGTCGCGGGCTTCGTGCTCGGCATAGTCAAAGCCTATACGACCCGCGTCGGTTCCGGCCCCTTCCCGACCGAGCTTCAAGACGAGATCGGCCAGCGGCTCGGCGAACGGGGGCATGAGTTTGGCACGGTCACCGGCCGGCAGCGGCGCTGTGGCTGGTTCGACGCGGTCCTGGTCCGCCAGTCGGCTGCAGTTAGTGGCGTAACCGGCATCGCGCTTACGAAAATCGACGTGCTCGACGGGATGGAAACGGTAAAGATCTGCACCGGTTACCGGATCGGCGAGCAAACTTACGACTATCTCCCGCCGCATTCGCTCGACCAGGCTCGGGCAGAGCCGATCTATGAGGAAATGGACGGCTGGAGCGGCACCACCGCCGGCGCGCGCAGCTGGGCCGATTTGCCCGCACAGGCGATCAAATATGTCCGCCGCATCGAGGAGCTGATCCGCTGCCCGGTAGCACTAGTCAGCACCAGTCCGCAGCGGGATGATACGATCCTCGTGAGCGATCCGTTCGCCAGCTGACCATGAGCCGCGGGCTGCATCAACCGACGGCGCATAGCCGCAAGGCTACGCTGATCGGGGCGCTGGCGGTGCTGATGTGGGGAACGCTCGCGGCGCTGACCGTGTCGCTTCGGGAGGTGCCCCCGTTTCAGCTGCTGGCGATGGCATTTGGCGTGGCGTTCGTCAGCGGCAGCTTGTGGCTGCTGGCTTCCGGCGGTCCTAGACGCTTCGCGCTCATGATACAGCCCTTGCCCTTCTGGCTCCTCGCGATCGCGGGACTGTTCGCCTATCACGCGCTGTACTTCATCGCGTTGCGGCTGGCGCCGGCGGCCGAAGCCAATCTGATCAACTATCTGTGGCCGCTGCTGATCGTGCTGCTGTCGGCCCTGATACCGAGTGGCGGACGACTGCGCGCGGCCCAATTGGCCGGGGCCACCATGGGACTTGTAGGGACAGCTCTACTGATCGGAGGAGGCGGAGCGCTGGGCGCTGAGTCCGGCAGCTTCTGGGGCTATGCGGCGGCATTGTCCTGCGCGCTGGCCTGGTCATCCTATTCTGTGCTCAACCGCCGATTTGCAGAGGTACCGAGTGAAGCGATGATCGGCGTGTGCGGCGCGGTCGCATTGCTGGGCCTGACCGCGCATCTGCTGCTGGAATCGGCGACGGTTTGCCCGACCGGTGGCGAATGGCTGGCGGTCGCGGCCATGGGTGTCGGCCCGCTGGGCCTGGCGTTCCTGGCTTGGGACCATGGCACGAAGCATGGCGAGCTGCCCGTGCTCGGTACATTGGCCTATGGCGCGCCGGTGCTTTCCACGCTGTTGCTGGTCACCCTTGGGCTGGCCTCGCCTACGCCGGAATTGTGCATTGCTTGCGCCCTCGTGGTCGGCGGCGCGTGGATTGCCACGCGGCGGCCGGTACTTGCTGAGGCGGATTCACCGGCCTGAGGGAGGCTCAGTGCCGCACCTCAAATGTATCGCAGCCCTGGGGTTCGGCCTCGTCGTCCGTCAAATGCTCCACCCGCGCGGAGGGCGGCCCTTGGCGCAAACGGTCGACCAGTTGCTGCACCGACCATTTTTCGCCTTCGAGATGCGCCTCGACACTGCCGTCAGCGGCGTTGCACACCCAACCGGTGACCCCCAACTTGCCCGCTTGCTCGACCGTCCAAGCGCGGAAGAACACGCCCTGCACCTGGCCGACAACGCGGATATGGCGAGCAATCATCACAGGCGCCTCCGACAGAGCGCAAGGTCGGGTGCCATATGCAACGGCCACCCGCTACGACCGGTCAGCAATCGCCCGAAATCGGCCTTGTTGTCGAAATGCTCCATCTGGCGATGATAATAGTGCACATATCCAGTGCTAACAATTCTGGTACTTCCAATGCCGCCGCTTGCCCTCCGATAGCCATTCGATCGCGGTGGCGATGCGCTTGGTTCGGGTGGCGTCCTGCTTGGCATCGGCGATCCACTCCAGATAATCGCGCTGCGCCGAAGGCGGGAAACCGTTTAGGACCGCCTTGGCCTTGGGATTTGCATCGAGCGCCTTCGCGAACTCGGGGTGGAGCCTCGCCTCAGGCTTAGGCTCATGCTTGACCTTGCGCGGCGCTGGAGCGGTCTTGGCCAGCTCGGCGGCCTCGCGGATCAGTGCGTCAAGCTCCGCATTCGGCGGCAGGTCGTCGATCGATGCAAGTTTGCCGAACTGGCCCATCGCGCCCGCCTTGGGCGACCCATCGCCGATCTCCTGCCCGCGCCAGAAGTTGAGCGCGGCATGCTGTTTGAACGCCGCCATGATCAGCAGGATCTTGCCGTCGACGGTGAAGCCGGGCGCGCCCCACTTGATCGCCTCCTCCGCTTCCGGAGCGGCGGCGTGGACCCGTTCCCGCACCTTCTCCAGGATCGGGCGGGCAAAGGGTGCGGCCTTGGCGATATAGGCGTCGATCCGCGGCTCGCGGTTCATATGATGCCGCCGCCGAGCATCAGCCGGACGATTCCGACCACGATGACGAACAGGTTGAGGTTGCGGCCGCTATTGCTGCCCGACATCTGGCCGACGCCAGCGCCAATCACCGCCAGCGGGATGATCAGCCAATTGGCCCAGCCGAGGAAGGGAATGAAGGCCACCGCCGCACAAATCAGCGCGATGATGCCAATGATCAGCGAAACGAAGTTCAGCATTCTGTTGCGCGTTCTAATGCGCAGTTCCGACCGGAGCAATCCGCGCCAATTCCTTCCCCCGGCAACGCACGGTGACGGAACCGACTGGCGGATTGACGGGCCAGCGGCCGTGAAGGTCATAGCTGGCGACGCCCTGCGTCATCAACGCTTCAGCCGGCGGCACCGCCACGATTTCCACCACGGTTTGAACCGGATAACTTTCCATGACGATCAGGTCCGGGCCGAACGACATGGCCCAGCCGCCGTACGCCGTTCTAACCGTCCCGCTGACGTTTAGCGTTGGCCGAGCGTTCGGTCCTGGCATGGCGTCGACCCACGCTCGCCACTGTGCGGAGGATTCGACCGGGCATGGCGGCGGCGGCGGAACCGTCGGGGGTGGGGCGGCTGCGGTAGTGCAGGACGAGAGTGCGAATGAGGCAGTCGCAACCAGGAGAAGCCGTTTCATGCCGAATCAAATCGCGGCAGCGGCGGGAGTTCCTAATTGGTCCTCGCGCGATTGGCGCGAGACGCGTGCACAAGCGCGGATACATACATCGCCAGTGCGGTCCAGATGCAGCCGAAGGCAACGCCGTGGGCAGTGGTGAAAGGCTCGTCATAGACCGCGACGGCGAGCAGGAACTGAAGCGTCGGCGCAAGGAACTGTAGCATGCCAACCGTCGAATAGGCCAAGCGCCGAGCGGCGGCCGTGAAGCACAGCAGCGGCACCGTCGAAACCACGCCCGCCGCCATCAGCAACAGGGCTTCCTCGCCTCCCGAGCCTGTCGGGCGGCCGACCGCGCCGCCGAGCAGGAGCCAGCCGAGCGCGATCGGGAAGAGCAGCATCGTCTCGATCGTCAGTCCAGCCAGCGATTCGACCTGGACGACCTTCCTAAGCAGGCCGTAGGTCGCAAAACTGAGGCACAGCGTGAGGCTGATCCACAGCGTTTCGAGCGCCCCCGCCGCCAGGACGGCGATCCCCGCAGCCGCAATTCCGACCGCGGCCCATTGCACCTTGGTCAGCCGCTCCTTGAGGATGAAGCGTCCGAGCAGGATGTTAGCCAGCGGATTGAGATAATAGCCAAGGCTCCCAGCCAGGATATGCCCGCTGTTGATGGCGTAAACGTACATTAGCCAGTTGCCGCCGATCAGCAGCGCCGTCACGAACAGCAGGACCATCACCTTACGGCTGCGAACAGCATCGGAAATCTGGCTCCACGCCTTGGCGACCGTCACCAGCAGCACCAGCATCAGCACTGACCAGACGATCCGGTGGGCCACGATATCGATTGCCGGCACCGCTTGAAGCCATTTGAAATAGATGGGCATGATGCCCCACAAGCCGTAGGCGGCGAGCCCGTAGAGGAGACCAGCTCTAGCCCGCTGGTCGGCGGCTTGTTGGGCAAGTGGAGCGTTCACCGACCGTTCGCGTAACGACTGTCATGGCCCAGTCAATCGAGCGTGATCGCTCATGTCATCAAATTGCCCGACAGGTCGATAAACTGGGTTCATCATGAGAATGCGCAACGGCAATTTGCTATGGTGAACCTTTCGTTGGTTGAAAGCGTCGCCTGCCTTTGTCACCCTGTCGACGCTCGGGGCAATTTTTCGGAGTCGTGCGGTTGAGACCCATAAGGTCCGTCATGCTGATGATCGCGCTCGCCGTCGCCGGCTGCACTGTGCCTGGCAAGGACGAGGCCAAACCGCGCCCGGTGATTACGGCGACCCCGCCGACCAAGGCGGACATTTGGCAGGCCGTTGCCAGCTCTGAGGATAGCAATCGCATTCGTCGCCTGGCCATCGCCTGGTCGACCGGCCTTGACGAAGCGCGGCGCGCCGGCGCCGGCGACGAAATCAGGGCCGAGGGAAAGCTGCTCATCGCCAATGCCTCGCAGGCGAAACCGGCGCCGACCCCGGGAAGCTATAGCTGCCGGATGATCCGGCTCGGGCGCGAGAAGCCCAGGGCTCCGGCATTTCAGAAGTTCAAGCCTTTCTTCTGCTACGTCGGGGTCGAAGGCGAGTTGTTCACCATCGTCAAGCAGACCGGAAGCCAGCGCCCGGCCGGCCGGCTATGGGAAGACGACAATCCCACGCGCCTGGTCTTCCTTGGCACGCTCGCACTCGGCAACGAAGAGGAATCGCGCGCCTATGGTGAGGATCCGACCCGCGACATGGCGGGAGTGTTTGAGCGCTTCGCCCCTTTCAAATGGCGGCTGCTGATTCCCTTTCCACAGTCGGGCGCCCGGCTCGACGTATTCGAGCTGACGCCGGTCGCCGAACAACCGCCGGAATGAGTATCCACGATCCGGCCGAGGTTCGGGCCCACCTGGTCGCCACGGCCGCCGCGGGTCATGCGCTGACCTATTCGGAGCTGCTTGAACATCTCGGCTACGGCTTCTCCCGGCCGAAGATGCGCCAGCTGTGTAAGACTCTGGGCGCGGTCGACGAGGAAGCGGCGGCCCGGGGCGAGCCGGAGCTGGCGGTGCTGGTGGTGCGGCAGTCGGATGAGCTGCCCGGCCAGGGCTGGTGGATCGAAGGTGCACGGGCGCATGGCTATGAAGGGCCATGGGAAGGTCCGAAGGCGGCAAAGTTCATTCGCCAGCTGCAGCAAAAGGCGTTCGAATATTGGGCCATGGCGGACGCGGACGCTTCCGGCTAAACGCGCCGCCATGGCTCAATCCAGTGACAATGTGCGGACCTTCACCGTCGGTGAAGACGACGACGGCATTCGCCTCGACCGCTGGTTCAAGCGGCATTTGCCCGATGTCAGCTTCAACATCGTCTCGCGCTGGGCGCGGACGGGTCAGTTAAGGATCGACGGCAAGCGTGCCGCACCAGGAGACCGGCTGGAAACCGGGCAGAGCCTGCGCGTTCCACCAGCCGAGGCCGCTCCGGCCGAAGGACCGGGCGCGCGGCCGAAGCGGATCATCGAGCCGCTGACGGAGGATGAGCAGGCGTTCGTCCACGACATGGTTTTGGCCAAGGGCCGTGACTGGTTCATGCTTAACAAACCACCGGGCCTTGCCACGCAAGGAGGAACCAAGACCGTACAACATCTCGACCGCCTGCTTGACGGGCTGGCTGACGAGGGCGGGCAGCGGCCCAAGCTGGTCCATCGTCTGGACAAGGATACCAGCGGGGTGCTGTTGGTCGCTCGCTCGGCAAAGGCGGCAAATCATTTTACCAAGACGTTTGCTGGCCGGACCGCGCGGAAAGTCTATTGGGCACTGATCGTCGGCGTGCCATCGGCCGAGGAAGGGCTGATCGACGCGCCGCTCACCAAGCAGCCGGGCACTGGCGGCGAGAAGATGCATGTCGACGAGGAGAACGGCCTTCCCGCCCGGACCCGCTATCGGCTGATCGATCGGGCCGGCAACCGCGCGGCATTCGTCGAGCTCCAGCCGCTGACCGGTCGTACCCATCAACTTCGCGCCCATATGGCGGCGATTGGCCACCCGATCGTGGGCGACGCCAAATATGGCGGGGCCGAGGCATTCCTGACCGGCGGCATCAGTCGCAAGATGCACCT
>DASWTR010000318.1:0-6498 GCA_036402035.1 Sphingomicrobium sp. | reverse complement strand
ACGAGATACGTAGTGGCGGCGAGGTGGGCCTCATGGGTCCATTCCTGGCGCGCCAGGGTGCGAGCCAGAAGGCCCTCGCCCACATGGGCGACGGCCTCGTCGGACAGGAAATGGCGTACGGGAAATTCGGTCATCGATCGGGCTTTCTTGGAAAAAGGAGCCCGATCACATGACCGGGCAATCAGGCCGCTGCGGCGCTCACCTTGGGCCCCGATTGTCGCACGCCCTCATCGACATGCTCCGCGAACTCCGCGAAATTCTCGACGAACAGGTCGACCAGCTTCGCCGCGGTGCGATCGTAATCGTCCTTGTCGGACCAGGTCGAACGGGGGTCGAGGATCGAGTTGTCGACTCCGGGAACGGCGACCGGCACGTCGAAGCCGAAGTTCGGATCCTTGCGGAACTCGACATTCTTCAGGCTGCCATCGAGCGCAGCATTGAGCAGCGCGCGCGTTTCCTTGATCGGCATGCGCTTGCCGACGCCATATTTGCCGCCGGTCCAGCCGGTGTTGACGAGCCAGCAGTCGACGCCGCCCTTGGCAATCCGCTCCTTCAGCAGATTGCCGTAGACCGACGGATGACGCGGCATGAACGGCGCGCCGAAGCAGGTCGAGAAGGTCGCTTCCGGCTCGGTCACGCCAATCTCGGTGCCGGCGACCTTGGCGGTGTAGCCGGACAGGAAGTGATACATTGCCTGATCGGGGGTCAGCCTGGCGATCGGAGGAAGCACGCCGAACGCATCGGCGGTCAGCATGACGATGTTCTTCGGCACCGGCCCCATATTGTGGTCGGAGCAATTGGGGATGTAGTCGATCGGATAGGCACCGCGGCTGTTCTCGGCGAGGCTGTTGTCGTCGAGGTCGAGCTCGCGGGTGACCGGGTCCATCACGACATTCTCGAGTACCGTGCCGAAGCGCTTCGTGGTGGCGTAAATCTCCGGCTCGCTCTCGGCCGACAGGCGGATCATCTTGGCGTAGCAACCGCCTTCGAAGTTGAACACGGCGGTGTCCGACCAGCCATGCTCGTCGTCGCCGATCAAGGTGCGATTGGGATCGGCCGACAGCGTCGTCTTGCCGGTGCCGCTCAGCCCGAAGAAGATCGCGGTATCGCCCTTCGGGCCGATGTTTGCTGAGCAGTGCATGGGCATGATGCCCTTGGCCGGAAGCAGGTAATTGAGCAGGCCAAACACCGATTTCTTCATCTCGCCGGCATAGGCGGTGCCGCCGATCAGGATCAGCTTTTCGGTCAGGTTGACGGCGATCACCGTCTCGCTGCGGCAGCCATGCCTGGCGGGGTCGGCGCGGAAGCTCGGCAGGTCGATGATGGTGAACTCGGGCACGAACCCTGGCAGGTCTGCGGCGTCAGGCCGGACCAACAGGGTGCGGATGAAGAGGTTGTGCCAAGCAAGCTCGTTGATCACGCGGACCTTGACGCGATGCTCCGGCTGCGAGCCGCCGTAAAGATCAGCCACGAACAGCGTGTCACGGGTTTTGAGATGGGCCAGGAAATCGGCCTTCAGCGCCGCAAAATGCTCCGGGCTCATCGGCTTGTTGGTCTTGCCCCACCACACCGTATTTTCTGTCTCGGCATCACGGACGGTGAACTTGTCGTTCGCCGAACGACCGGTGTGCTTGCCGGTCTTGACCACCAGCGGACCGTCCTTGGCAAGCTGCCCCTCTTCCCGCGCGACGGCGAGCTCGACCAGCGGAGCCGTCGTCAGATTCCAGTGGAGGTTGGCGCCACTATCGATGCCCTGGGCGTCCAGCCGGTGCGCGGGAATGCGCTCGCTCACGTGATTCTCCCTTAAATATCAAGGGCGACGCCCGCACCCGAGCGCCGCCGCTTCGCTATGCGACGGGCCTATACATATCACATTGTTCGCGGTCAAAGTCGCCTGATCAACGTCGGCACCCGCCCTTGTTTCAGCCGGGCGCGCTGGCTATCCGTCGCAAAAGGTTTAGGAGCGGGCATGAGCCATGTGATCGCGCTCGTCGACGACGACCGCAACATTCTGACTTCGGTGTCGATCGCGCTCCAGGCCGAGGGTTTCCTGACGCGCGTCTACACGGACGGTCAGACTGCTCTAAAGGCCTTCGTCGACAATCCGCCCGACCTCGGCGTATTCGATATCAAGATGCCGCAGATGGATGGAATGGAGCTGCTTCGCCGGGTGCGCGAGATGGGCAATTCCATCGGATCGATGCCGGTCATTTTCCTCACCTCCAAGGACGATGAACTGGACGAAGCGCTGGGGCTCGCCATGGGCGCCGACGATTATATTTCGAAACCATTCTCCCAGCGGCTGCTGATCGCGCGGATCCGGGCGCTGCTCAGGCGGCAGGACTTGGCGCGAGGTATCGATGCATCGGCGTCCAATGCGAGCGAAGACGAGCTTCCGCTGATCGAACGCGGCCGGCTGGTGATGGACCCGGCCCGGCACAAGGTGTTGTGGGACGGCAGGGATGTGACCTTGACCGTCACCGAATTCCTAATCCTGGAAGCGCTGGCGCAGCGGCCCGGCGTGGTGAAATCGCGCAACCAGCTGCTCGATGTGGCTTATCAGGACGACGTCTATGTCGACGACCGCACCATCGACAGCCACATCAAGCGCATCCGCCGCAAGTTCCGCGAGGTCGACCCGCAATTCGATGCAATCGAGACCCTTTATGGCGTCGGATACCGCTTCGGAGAGGAGTGACGACGGCGATCTCGCGCTGACCTGGTCAGGGCGATGGACGCTGGCGCACCGCATCCTGGCGGTGAACGTGCTGACTCTCGTCCTGGTCCTGCTCGCCATCTTCTACCTCGAAAGCTACCGCAACCGGCTGGAAAAGGAGCGCGTTCATAAGGTGGAATCCGAAGCTGCCATGGCGGCGACCGCACTGGCTTCCGTATCGCCCGGCCAGCGCGAGCAGCTATTAGCCAACCTTTCCCGCCAGACGGAGACGCGGATCAGGACCTATGGGCCGGACGGTCAGCTGCAGCTCGACAGCTGGCGTTCGACCGGTCCGACCTATCGGCTGCGCGACCCGCAAACGCAGAAATGGACCAAGGACGTTGCCCGCGCACTGGACCGCGGTTTCAACGCGCTGGTCGGCGAGGAGAGCGACGAGGACTTCGTCGAGCCGGCCGTCGACCGCGCCCAGGCGTGGAGTGAGGTGGTAGAAGCTCGCCAGTCCGGGCAGATCGAGAGCAGGATCCGCCAGGCGCCCGAGCTGACGCCCGTCTTCTCGGCGGCCGCCCCGGTGGCCGGCGGCGCAACGCTGCTGATGACTGACAACGACCGGGACTTCACGAAGCGGGTACGCAAGCAGCGCGGCTCGCTGCTGATCGCGCTCGGAGTGGTCGCCGCACTGTCGGTGCTGCTGTCGCTGTTCCTGGCGCGGACGATCGTTCGTCCGCTGCGCCGGATCGCGCTGGCGGCTCACCGGGTGCGGCTGGGCCGGGCGCGCGAGGTCAAGGTACCGCGCCTGCCTTCGCGAACCGACGAGATCGGCCTGCTTGCTCGCTCGATCAGCGACATGAGCCAGTCGCTGCGCCAGCGGATCGACAACATCGAAGCGTTCGCGGCGGACGTCACCCCTGAGCTCAAGAACCCGCTGGCCTCGCTTCGATCCGCGATCGATGGGCTGGAGCGGATCGAGGACCCCAAGCTCCGACAGCAGCTGGTCGACGTCATCCGGCAGGACGTGGTTCGACTCGACCGGTTGATCAGCGACGTCGGCGAGGCGGCGCGGACCGATGCCGAGCTGGCGCGAGCGCGGTTCGAGCCGGTCGACCTTGGCGACCTTATCGGCCAGCTGGTCAAATCCTGGGAATCGCGGCGGGAAACCGGCAACGTCCGGCTCGCCTTCGCCCGGCCGCGCCGCGCCAGCGCCATCGTCATGGGGGAGCCGGGCCGGCTGGCCCGGGCGATCGACAATATCATCGACAACGCCATCAGCTTCTCGCCGCCGGGCGGGCTGGTCGAGATCGCCGCGACCCATGTGGAGGACGAGATCCGCGTCCGCATCGACGATGAGGGGCCCGGCGTGCCGGAAGAGCATCGTGAGGCGATTTTTAACCGCTTCCATTCAGTAAGGCCCCAGGCCGAGAGCTTCGGCCGCCATTCGGGACTCGGCCTGGCAATCGCCCGCGCCATCGTCGAAGGCCATGATGGGGAGATTGACGTGGCGGATCGCGACGACGCGCCCTCCGGCGCCCGCTTCACCATCATCCTGAAGGCTGCCGACCGGCAATGAACGGCGCGCGGCTCAGCTCGGAAAACCTCCACGCATCGACGGTCGCCGTGGGGGGCCGCGCGATCCTGATCACCGGGCCATCCGGATCAGGCAAGTCGGATCTCGCCCTTCGAATGCTCGACCGCGGGTTCACGCTGGTCAGCGATGACCGGACCATCCTTCGAAGGGACGGCGCCAAGCTGGTCGCCTCGGCACCCGAAACCATCAAGGGCAAGTTCGAGGTTCGCGGGGTCGGAATCGTCGAGATCGAACATGTGTCGGACGTGCCGGTCGCGCTGGTGGTCGAGTTGGCCAGCGACATCCAGCGCCTGCCGGACGACAGCCGCGAACGGCTGATCCTCGGGGTCGCCATCCCGCTGATCAACGTCGACGCGCTGACCGCCTCGGCGCCGTCGAAGGTCGCGATCGCACTCGACCGCCTCGGCCTGAAATTCTGACGGTGCCCGGCTCGGCCAAACCCCTGCCGCGACTGCTGTTGGTGACCGGCATGTCCGGGGCCGGCAAATCGACCGTGCTCGATGCGCTGGAGGATATGGGCTGGGACTGCGTCGACAACCTGCCAACAGCGCTGCTCAGCGACTTCGTCCACGGCGAGCGCCAGGCTCGGCAGAGCGGGCCAGTGGCGGTCGGAGTCGACGTCCGCAGCCGTGGGTTCGACGCAGTGCGGTTGCCCGCCCTCCTTCGCTCGATCGAGGGCGTCACTCCCGAGATCCTCTACCTCGACTGTGCTGGATCCGAGCTGATCCGCCGCTATGACGAGACCCGCCGGCGGCATCCGTTGGCGCCAGATCGGCCCGCCGAGGACGGAATCGCCAAGGAACGCGCTTCCACGGCACCGCTGCGGCAGGCGGCCGACGCCATCATCGATACGACCGACCTTTCGCCGGCGGAACTGCGCGAGGAGCTGCGGCGGCGCTATGGCGGGGAGGTCGACGAGCCGGTCATCACCGTCGTCTCGTTCGGCTTCGCCCGGGGCATATCGCGCACCGCCGACCTGGTGTTCGACATGCGCTTTGCCGACAACCCCTATTGGGTCGACCACCTGAGGCCGCTGACCGGGGAAGATCCGGCGGTCCAGGACTATTGCTCGCGGGACATCAGCTGGATACCGGTGATGGCACAAATCGAGACGCTGTTAATCGGTCTCATTCCCCGCTATTGGGCCGCCGGCAAAAGCTATCTGACGGTGGCTTTCGGCTGTACGGGAGGGCGTCACCGGTCGGTGGCGGCTGCAGTCGAAATGGCGAAGCGGTTGCGCGGCGCGGGATTTTCCCCGAATGTCCGCCACCGTGACCTCGCCTCGCCGTCGAGCGATACGATCGAGGAACAACCCGCGGAGAAGCCGATTGGCAATTTGGGGTCGCGGGCCAATGATGATGCGGGTGAGTGAATGATCGGATTAGTGCTGGTGACCCACGGCCGACTCGCGGCCGAGTTCATCACCGCAATGGAACATGTCGTTGGCCCTCAACAGGCCATCGAAGGCATCTGCATCGATGCGGATGACGATATGGAGATGCGCCGCAAGGAGATCGCCGACGCGATCCAGCGCGTCGACCAGAGCAAGGGCGTCATCATCCTGACCGACCTGTTCGGCGGCACCCCGTCGAACCTCGCGATCAGCCTGATGAAGAGCGAAAATGTCGAGGTGATCGCCGGCGTGAACCTGCCGATGCTGATCCGCCTCGAGGGTGCGCGCAAGGCGATGAGCGTCCGCGCAGCGGTCGCCGCGGCGCGGGAGGCGGGTCGCAAATATATCTCGGTCGCCTCCGAAATCCTTGGCGAGGCGGCTGCTTGAACGCCATTTCGCGGACCATCGAGATCACCAACAAGCGCGGGCTGCACGCCCGGGCCAGCGCCAAGTTCGTCAATGTCGCATCCGGTCTCAGTGCGAAGGTCGAGGTCGAGAAGGACGGCAACAAGGTCGTGGGGACTTCGATCATGGGCCTGATGATGCTGGGCGCGGCGATGGGCGACAGCATCACCATCCACTGCGAAGGCGACGGCTGCGACCAGGCGATGGAAGAGCTATCCGCGCTGGTCGAGGGCAGGTTCGGCGAGGAGTAGACTTTCCAAATCCGTTCGTCCTGAGTAGCCGCTGAGCTTGTCGAAGCGGCGTATCGAAGGATGGCCCTTCGATACGGGCCTTCGGCTTCGCTCAGTCCCTACTCAGGATGAGCGGGAACTTGAGGGGCCTATATAGTGACCCCCGAGCGATTGTCAGGCCTTCTTCTCGGCCTTGGCGGCCAGCTTGGCG
>DASWTR010000317.1:0-1821 GCA_036402035.1 Sphingomicrobium sp. | reverse complement strand
TCAGCACCAGGACGGCCAACGCGATCAGGAAATATTCAAGCATGTCTATCCCCCTTGTTGGTACCCATGATGGAACGGCTTTGCGGCTTGGTGAAGGAAAATCGGCATGAGCATCGACCTGTTCGACAAAAGGGCCCTGCTGTTCCTGCCGGCGAGCAACCCCCGGGCGATCGCCAAGGCGCGCGAAAGCGATGCTGACCTCGTCATCCTCGACCTCGAAGACGCGGTGAAGCCGGATGACAAGGACAGCGCCCGGCAAGCGGCGGTCGAGGCGGTCGCGCAGGAATGGCCGATGCCGGTCGCCATCCGGGTCAATGGTGTCGGCAGCCGGTGGCATGGCCCCGATCTGGTTGCGATTACCCACGCGCCGGTCGACCTGGTGGTGATGCCGCGAGTCGAGGACAAGGAGGAGCTGACGTTCGTCCGCAAGCAATCGGGGAAGGCGGTTGCAGCGATGATCGAGACGGCCAGAGGCGTGTTAGCTGCGCCGCATGTCGCGCATGACGCGGTCGCGCTGATCGCCGGTACCAACGACTTGTCCGCCGACCTGCGCCTGCCGGGGGGGGCGGGGCGTGGTCCATTACAGACGGCCCTGCAATCGATCGTGCTGGCCGCGCGGGCGCAGGGCATCGCCGCGTTCGACGGCGTCTACAACCAGCTCGACGATCTCGACGGTTTCTCTGCAGAAGCCGCCGAAGGGCGCCGGCTGGGCTTCGACGGCAAGTCGCTGATCCATCCCAGCCAGATCGCGCCCTGCCACGCCGCCTTCGCCCCGAGCGAGGAGGAGCTCGGCCGCGCCGAGCGGCTGCTGGCCGCAGCGACTGGTGGCGCCGAGCGGTTCGAGGGTGAGATGATCGAGCGGATGCATGTCGAGTCCGCCCGGCGGTTGCTGGCGCGCTACCGGCCCGGCTGACGGGGTTGGCGAATCGCGCCGCCTCTGCCAAAGGCGCGCATGGCCGACCTTCTCCACGACGATATCCCCCTTGGACTGACGTTCGACGACGTTCTGCTGCAGCCGCTCGAGTCGAGTGTGCTGCCGTCGGGCGCGGACACGCGTAGCTTCCTGACCCGCGAAATCCCGCTCAATATCCCGATCCTGTCCTCTGCAATGGACACGGTGACCGAAGCGGATATGGCGATTGCGATGGCCCATTTGGGCGGCATCGGCGTGCTTCATCGCAACCTCGAGATCGAGGATCAGGTGGCCGCGGTCCGCGCGGTCAAGCGGTTCGAGAGCGGCATGGTGGTCAACCCGATCACCATGACCCCCGATCAGAAGTTGTCGGAAGCGCTGGAGCTGATGAAGCTCAACCGGATCAGCGGGATTCCGATCGTCGAGAAATCGGGCAAGCTGGCCGGCATCCTGACCAACCGCGACGTGCGTTTCGCCGAGAACCCAAATCAGCCGGTCAGCGAGTTGATGACCCGGGAAAACCTGGCGACGGTGGGGCTGGGCACCAGTCAGGACGTGGCGCGCAAGATCCTTCATCAGCGGCGGATCGAGAAGCTGCTGGTCGTCGACGATCAGAATCACTGCGTCGGCCTGATCACCGTCAAGGATATCGAGAAGGCGGTGGCCTCACCGCTGGCGACCAAGGACGCCCAGGGCCGCCTGAGGGTGGCGGCTGCGACCACCGTTGGCGACAAGGGCTTCGAACGCTCTGCTGCGCTTATCGACGCGGGCGTCGACTGCGTAGTGATCGACACTGCCCATGGTCACAATCGAGATGTCAGCGCCGCGGTCGAGCGGATGAAGGGTCTTTCCAATAGCGTGCAGGTGGTCGCCGGCAATATCGCGACGGCGGATGCCGCCAAGGCGCT